>CAMLEF010000047.1 GCA_946478675.1 uncultured Flavobacteriales bacterium
CGCTATCGACGGTTTCTCTTCCTGCGGAAAAAGCACCATTGCAAAGGCGCTTGCAGCACGATTGGGTTACAGCTACGTCGACACCGGCGCCATGTACCGGGCCGTTACGCTGTATTGCCTCGAGCATGGCATCATCAAGGACGGCGCCTTCGACGAGCAGGAAGTAGTCCGCGTGCTCGACGATGTGCACCTGACCTTCAAATTCAACCCCTCCACGAATGCTTCCGAAACTTTCCTGAACGGCCGCAACATCGAAAAAGAGATTCGCAGCATGGCGGTTTCTTCGATGGTGAGCCCCATCAGCAAAGTGCACGATGTCCGCGTGCGGCTTGTTGCGCTGCAGCGGCAAATGGGGAAAGACAAAGGCGTGGTGATGGACGGACGCGACATCGGCACCAACGTGTTTCCCGATGCCGAGCTGAAGATCTTTATGACCGCCGATCCGTGGGTGCGCGCGCAACGCCGTTACGACGAGCTCGCCGCGAAAGGCGTGAAGGTGACGATGGAAGATGTCCGCGACAATCTCGCCGCGCGCGATCACGAAGACACGCACCGCAAGGAAAATCCCCTCGTGCAGGCGCCCGATGCCGTCGTGCTCGACAACACCGATCTCTCCCGCGAAGAGCAACTCGATTTCGTGATAAAGCTCGTGGAAGAGCTGAAGGTGGCGGAAGCGTAACCCGCTTTTTATTCCGCGATGTACACATCCGCATACACGGTCGTCCCGCGGCGCCAGCGGATCCACATGACTTGTTTTTCCGCATTGTCGCAGTCGATGTGAAATTCATTCAGGCAGTCGAACAAATAGCCGACCCGCATCCAATCGCCGGAGATTTCTTCAATGAAAAACAACGTGCATTCGCATTTGTGTTTCACCATTGGCGCACCGTCCTCCGGCAACATCAGGATGCTGTCGCCGCGATAGCTGATCTGTCCGAAGCTGCCGAACCAATCCTTCCACGTGCTGAAATTCGTCAGCGAATCTTTTTCGATCCAATAGCTCTGTGAAAACACGTTCGTCGCATGAATGCAGTAGCGTTCCGGCGTGATGGCCGAACAGCAAAAGACGGCGACGTTCGTGCCGCCATAGAGCCACAGCGCCGGCATCATCGAATCCAGCTGTTCCGGCGACGTAGCGACGAGCATTGGGCTCTGCGTCGTTGCAGAAGAAAAAACCTTCGTGTGATGTCCCTGCACATAATACGGATAACGCAGGATCACCACGCCGGTATCGTTCACGGCAAGAAGTCGCCCGCAGAGCAGCAGCAAAAGAAACAGCAGTCGTCGCATCAGATCGCTTGTAGTCCGTTCAACACTAATCCCATTCTGCCTGCGAGCTCACGTTGCGCCATGCGAATGGAGCTGGTCACCGTGGGCTGGCTCGGGAAAAGCCAGTTCGACATGTTGAATTGATATTCGATCGACGATTCCGGGGAAGCAATGCCGGACGTTTTGAACGCAGGCGAAGAACCGTCGCTCCATTCCGCGGTGTAATTGGTTTGTACGCTCAGGCTGTAGCTCTGGAAAAGATGACTTTGGCTGTTCGTCGTGCAAACCACTACCGGCTGGTCGCCGTCCATTTCGTTCTCGAACGTATAGTTGAACTGCACATACGGATGACCTTTCAGCGCATTGGTCGCTTCCGGGCCGGACAATACAAAATGGATCATGCGCACGCCGAGGTAATCAGCGAACAGGCTGTCGAGCGAAATGATTGCGGAATCGCGGAGCAACTTGTACATCAGATCCGAGAAATCTTTCTTCAGCTCTTTCGGCGGCGAATCTTTGTAGCTCGGGAGCCCCACAAACTGATCGCCGAAGTTTTTGTTTTCATCGGCAGCCATTTGCACCGCAGGCGAATATTCATTCCAGTCTTTGATGCGGTTGTCCATGGTGATCACCAGCGGAATCTCGCAGTTGCGCGTAGAAGCCATCCATTCGATCGTCCGAAGGAAGGCGGGATCGGGCTTTTCGTGAAAATGCTCCTGTTTCGCCGCCAGCCGTGATTTTGCCGCAGCGAATCCGCCGTCGATGAATTTGTTCATGCGGTCCGTGAATTTCTCCCCGGGATAACGGCGCAGTCCTTCGATCACGACGGCGATATCGTTGTGCCGCCAGCCGTATTCGAGGTACATGGAATCGAGCGCGTCGATGCATTCTTTCCGGAATTTCCCGTTGGGATACTGCGCGAGATAGCCGGTGTCGGGCGCAGGAAATTCCGGGTTGAACGTCATGAAAAGGCTGTTCATGTAATCCAGCTGTTCGATGCGTTCTTTCACAGCAGGAGTATACCGGCTGTCGGGCCGCTCATCGAGGAAATAACGGCAACCCTCCGACGATTTGATCGCTTTTTTGTAATCGAGATATTCGTCCAGCCAGAAATGCCAGGCGGTCCAGCCGAGGCCGGCAATGAGGATGATCCAAAGGGTTTTCGGGATTTTTCGCACGGGGCAAGAGGGTTTGCAAAGCCTAAATTAGTCTAAAAGAGGCGCTTTCGTCATTCCCGCCCTTATAAACCGTACCTTTGCAGCATAATTCAAAAACAATACATGACAACATTTTCCGCGCTGGGCTTAAAACCCGAACTGGCGGCTGCCGTCGCCGAGCTGGGTTTTGAGAGTCCCACGCCGATCCAGGAACAAGCGATTCCTGCACTCCTTGAAAATTCCCGCGACCTCGTGGGGCTGGCCCGCACCGGGACCGGCAAAACCGCAGCTTTCGGCCTCCCGCTGCTGCATTACATCGACCCCTCGCGCAACGTCCCGCAAGCCATCGTGCTCTGCCCGACCCGCGAGCTTTGCCTGCAAATTTCTGAAGACCTCAAAAGCTTCGCCCGCCAGCTGAAAGGCGTACACGTCCTTCCCGTTTACGGCGGTTCCAGCATCAGCGTCCAGATCAAAGAGCTGCGCCGTGGCGTGCAGGTCATCGTGGGTACGCCCGGCCGTGTGAACGACCTCATCGAACGCGGCGTCATGAAGCTGAGCGAAATCGAACGTGTCGTGCTCGACGAAGCGGACGAAATGCTCAACATGGGCTTCCGCGAAGCGATCGACACCATTCTCGCTGAAACGCCCGAAACGAAGCACACCTGGCTGTTCTCTGCCACGATGCCCGAAGGCGTTGCCCGCATCGCCCGCAGCTACATGAGCGATCCGCTCACCGTCAGCGTAAAAGGCTCGCAGGAAAGCGACGGCAAGATCGATCACTTCTACTGCATGGTGCACGCGCGCGACAAATACCCCGCGCTCCGCCGCATCATCGACGCGCATCCCGACATTTACGGCATCGTGTTCTGCCGCACCAAAGCGGAAACCCAGGACATCGCCGACCAGCTCGTGCGTGACGGCTACATGGCCGATTCGCTGCACGGCGACCTTTCCCAGGCGCAGCGCGATCACGTGATGAAACGTTTCCGCAGCCGCCGGCTTCAAGTACTTGTCGCAACAGACGTCGCTGCCCGCGGTATCGACGTAGATGACGTGACGCACGTATTGCATTACCAGGCGCCCGACGAGCCGGAAAGCTACACGCACCGCAGCGGACGTACCGGTCGTGCCGGGAAGAGCGGCATCTCCGTGCTGTTCCTCAACGCGAAAGAAACCGGCAAGCTCCGCGAGATCGAGCGCCGTACCAACCGTAAGCTGGTGTACCTCCCGGTTCCTGCCGGCGTCGACGTGGTGAAGAACCAGCTCGTCGCTTTCGCCAGCAAGCTGAAACAAACCGAATCCGAAGCGATCTCTCCCGAATATATGTCGCTGCTGAAAGAAGCGATGGGCGAGATGAACACCGATCAGCTGCTCGAGAAATTCATGGCGCTTTCTTTGCGCAAGCTGTTCAACGATTACGCGAATTCGCCCGACCTGAATCTCCAGGCGAAAGGCACGAAAGCAGCCGCAGGCGAACGCCGCGAATCCCGCGATCGTGAGCCCGAACCGGAAGGCGAACGCCACACGTTCTTCTTCAGCATCGGCCGCATGGATGGCGTAGAGCCCGGCGACCTGCTGCGCGTGATCTGCGACCAGCTCAATATCAGCCGCCGTTTCGTAGGCCGCATCGACCTCAAGCACAACTTCAGCTTCATCCAGATCATCGGCATGCAGCCGGATAAGGTGCTGCACGCGTTCCGCGGATTTACCTTCCAGGGCCGCGACATCCGTGTCAACCAGGCGGAGAACGCAACGTCAGGCGGAGAAAGCCGTGGCTGGAAAAAAGATCCTTCCGATTTCGAAGAGCGTCCGCGCAAATCGTTCGGTGACAAACCTTCTTTCGGAAAGAAATCGTACGGCGAGAAATCTTCGTTCGGTAAAAAATCCTTCGGCGAAAAATCGTCGTTCAGCAAGAAACAATCTTCCTTCGGCAAGAAATCTTCTTCCCGTGAAGAAGAAAATCCCGGCAAAGGATTCGGCGCTCCCAAACCCGGGAAATCATTCGGCAGCAAAAAACGTTTCAGCGACGAGAAACCGAAATCTTCGGACGACGGCAGCTGGAAGTCGCTCATGGATGAACCGGGTTCCGATCGCAAGAAGAAGTTCGGCAAGAAGAGCAAGTGGTAAAACAGTCGGCAGTCTGCAGTTGGCTGTTGGCGATAAAACAAAAGGCGGGTTAATTCACCTGCCTTTTTTTATGGATTATTCGATTGCCGACTGCAACGATTGCCAATTGCAGGCTGCTAATTGCTAATCGCTAATTGCCGACTTTCTATTTCTTAGAAACGCGATTTAACGTCTTGATGATGCCGTACAGCTCATTGGCCAGCGCAGTTTCAGTCGAATCGTTTTCTGCGCGGACCATGCATTTAATGTCAATGCTGTAAACTCCGGAATGAAGCGATCCTTCGATCTCCGTTCCGAAATGAACATTGTAACGTTCCATGTGTGCGGGAACTCCGGCAATAGTATCGGTGTAGCGGACCAGGTTCGTCGGCGTATGTCCGACGACAGCGCGCTTGTTGTTTTGTTTTTTCGAGAAATACAAGGACGCCTCGTCAATGTCACAGCCACTGGGCAGTTGTGTTAAGCGTATGGTAAAAGAGGAGTCAGAGTTTGTAATCAATTGATAAGTAGAAGGCATCATTACGCAGAAGCCGGTTGTTCCCAGCGATACTTTCGTTTTGGTTACTGCCCAAAAAGAATTTTCGATTATGCTGGTTCGGTGTGTGTCCGCATAATGACAACAACCCGATAGCAGTACAAGCGAAAGAAGAAATGCAATGCGCATCAGTAAAGCTATTCATTTACTGCAAGAAGAAGTTCGGTAAGAAGAGTAAGTGGTAAAAAGACGGGCATTCGGAAATTCGGTCATTCGTTTTAAAAATTAATGAAGACCGTTTTACCGAATGCCCGAATTACCGAATGTCCGAATCTACAGGCTGAACAAGAATAACCGCTGGCCCTCTGGTGAAGTCAAGACTACATTCGCTTCTCCCATTTTCTCTTCGAGCTTCATTCCTGCGGCTTTTAGCTTTTCGATATTCTCCTTTTGATTTTTCGCGAAATAGGTGATCGCGGGATAATCGAAGTGCGTCGACTGGTGCAGGCCGACGATGGATTTTCCATCCGAAAGAATGGCCCACGGGTACGGCGATTCGTGACGCGAAAGCGTTTTGAGGCCGAGCTTTTCCCAGAAAGCAATTGATGCGCTGAGGTCTTTCACCGGATGCGCGAGTTCGCCGAACATGCCGATCGTTTTGTTCACGTATTGCTCCGGGTTGCCGAAATCCTGCGGCGCCATTTTCAGCATCGTCGGTCCGGGCGGTTGCGCGAAGCCTTCGAAGAGCGGAATCAAACTGATGTTCAAGCCGTCGGGCGAGGGGAAAATGTAACGCTTCATCGGATCGCCGGGTTTCGGCTCGAAGGTGAATTTGATGCCGGCATCGCGCACGATCGCGGCGGATTTTTCGATATCCTTCGTGTAATACGTGAGCGCGAGGTACGGCTTCGGATCTTTGCGCAGCATGATCAGCAATGCGCCGTCGCTCACCTGGATCCACGGGAACGGAAAATCCAGGCGCAGGACTTCTTTGAAGCCGAGCTGCTGGTAAAACTTCAGCGAAGCGTCCAGGTCGGGCGTTGCGATGGTGATGGCGTTGACGTCGCCGAGGATCGGTTCAGGAAGATTAAGCATGTGCGGTGTTGTTGATCGAGTTGTCTTTTTTGCGCAGTGCGATCGCCGAGATGAGCGTCGCCAGGATGCCGACCGGAAGCGGCTCGATGAGCGTCATGAAGAACAGGCCGATGGGATTTTTGACAAAGGAAAGCATCATGTTCGCTTCTTTCGATGCTTCGGCGAGCTTTTCGGGAGAAGCGCCGGAAGCTTTCAGCGTTTCCTGCTGGTGGGCAAAATACTTTTCGTAAAAATCAGGCATGGTGTAATGCTGAATGATCATCCAGCTGATCACGTAAATGACGGAAGCCACCAGCATGATGAGCGCACCGACGCCGAACGCCCGACCGAACGAAATGACGCCGTTGCGTTCGTTTTCCCGGTAGCTGCGGACGCCGAAATAAACGAGCGTGAACGCCAGGATCATGGTCGTGTAACCGATCGCCATGGCCACGCCTTCGCTCATCGAATCGTGCAGGAAGGTCATGGTGATGAAGAACACGGCCGCCATGATGCCGCCGCTGATGAGGCCGTAAACGAGTACTGATTTGCGCATAAGAATTGGTGTTAAGAGTTGGACAATGATTTAAAAACCGGCTGCAAAACAAAGCCCGTCAGCACCTTTTCGCATCACCCGAAAGTATGAAATGGCGGAAAAACAGCGGTTTCACCCGAAAGTTGGCCACGGATTACGCGGATTAAATCGCGCTACTGCGCGATCAAAAAAAATCCGTTAATCCGCGTAATTCGTGGCTGTCATTTTAGCAGTCCCAGCGATTGCGCTTTTTGTACGGCCTGCGTCCTGCGGTTCACTTCGAGCTTGAGGAACAAATTCGACGTGTGCGTTTTGATCGTGTTCAGCGAAACGAAGAGGCGGTCGGCGATCTCCTGGTTGGATAAACCTTCCGCGATCAGTTTCAGCACTTCCATTTCGCGTTCGCTGATGCCGAGGGCGGCGATCTTTTTTTCGTCGGGCGCGAATGGTTTTTCTACCGGCACGTGTTTTTCCACGATCACGATTTCTTTCTCCGGCTTTTTCCGCGTGAGCTTCCAGCCGCCCCAGATGCCGAGCGCGGTGAACAGCAACGCGATGAGCCCCGCGTAAATTTCCGTCGCGTGATCGATGATGAGGAAGCGGTATTCCATCCACTTCAGCACGCCGGTGAGCAACGCCAGGGCCGCGCCGTACAGCAGCACCTGGAACTTGAAGGGCATGGAGCGGAGGCGCATGGACTTATTCCTTACAATGATGTATGGAGTGTACGATACTGTACAAAAGGTTGATTTGTTGTTCGTGCTCTGCCGGCTGATCACTTTTTGTAAGGCAGGTAAAATGGATCAATGACTGATGATCGATAAACTCACCTTGCAGGTAAATAATTCCAAGACACGAAAAATAGCGCATTTGCAGGGGGCGGCCGTTTAATGTATCGCTAAACTTCGTTTGGGGATTACGGGAAGAAGGAACTTTAAATAAAAAGTCCGTGGTGTCGGATCGCGTTTCAAAAATTATCTTACCGATACTATCGCACGATATTTCTGTTTTGTCTTTAAAGTTGTGAATCGAAAATCCGTTCGGCAAATAAATACAACATTTATTCTGCGGCAATGAAACTGCTTGAGCCGTATCCAGGCTGATAATGCGGACGGGTTTTTGGGGTGTTTCTTTTGTCGTTTTTAAAATCACCGGCATTTCAGGAGGCGTGTAATTGCTGTGGCAGCAGACCGCAAATGCCATTCCGTAAAATGGTAAACTTATCCGAAGTAACCTGGCGAGATGCATTTGTGGCTAAGTTATTTCCGGAGCTTTTGCTGCCCGGAGCTTTGCTTTTTTGAAGAATCCTGAATGCCGGCCGCATCGTCCTTGCGGATCGTCAGCACCATTTTAAAAAGCCGGTCGAGCTCGCGGAGATTGTCGGAGTAGCACCAGCAGTGAATGAACTGATCGTTGCCGATGTCGATGAACGTTTCGCGCTGCGTGTATTTCGCGGTGGTGTATTCGACCCATTTCTGCTTCTTGCCGAGGAAGGTGGTGTCGATGACGCGCTCGGTGTATTCGATCTTCGGCGGGTTGATGTCGGGGTGCGGTCCGAAATACACGCCTGCTTCTCCGCGCGTGACGGTGGTGTCGAACGGCGTGAAATAATAGACGACGGAGAATCCCTGGTTCTGCTGCGTTTCGATGTGCAGCGTATTCATCATCTCGAGGCTGTAGCCGCTCGAGCCGATAGCGGTGTGCGTGGTGGGAATGACGACGTCGGGGGGCGATTGCTGATTGTTGATTTTTGATGGTTGATTTTCAGAGGGAGGTTGTTTGTTCTCTTCGCAGGAGATCACGGTGAAAGAAAGCACGAACGCTGCCAAAATAGCCGTGGCTGAGCGTGTCGCCCCGCCTGTGTGTTGTAAGGCGAGTCGGGCAGGCCTGCGCAAGCGAAGACGCGACCCAAAGGTGATTGAAATTGATTGGTTGCTGCTCCTCATTATTTATTTCACTTTGCGGATCGCGTTGTCGAGCGAAAATTTTCCGGGTCCGAGGATGAAGATCGCGATATAGAGCATAAGATAAACGAGTGCCAGCTCTTTTTCGCCGAAATCGTCCGGGGCATGCACGATGAGCACGATAACGGCAAAACAGAGGATAAGCGGGATGGTGGCGATGCGCGTGAATAATCCGAGCACGAGAAAAATCGTGCAGAAAAATTCCGCGAAGATGGTCATCGAGAGTGATGCGGTGTGGCCGACGTGCAGCGGGTCGGAAAATTTTTCGGACATCGTGCTGAAGTTCGAGAGTTTCTTCCAGCCGTGCGTGAGCATCGTGGCGGAGGAGAGGCGCAGGATGAGCGAGGAGATATTGACGGCGGTTTCCGGTTTGAAAGAGATTTTCATTTGGAGCGGATGGATGATGAAAATCAAAGTTCGTATTCCGGGGAGGAGAATCCAAACTTTGCGTCGTCTGGTAAAAATGAACCACGGAGACACGGGGGCACGGAGAAAAGATACTCCGTGTCCCCGTGTCTCCGTGGTTTAATTCTGCGGCATCGCCAGCAACACTTCCTCCGTCGCCTTCACATTCTCAAAATAACCGAGCAGCTTTTGCAGCACGCGATCCACAACGCTGTCGGGACAACTCGCGCCGCTGGTGAGGATGATGCGCGCGGGACGATGTGCGGGGAGCCAGTTCTCCGTTTCTTTCAGCGCATGCTGGTGCAAATCGAAATGGCGGATGCGGGTGGCGGAAAGCAATTCCGTTTCGTCCTTGATGAAATACGTCGGGAATTTTTCTTCGCAGAGCTCGACGAGGTGCGAGGTGTTGGAGCTGTTGTAACCACCGACAACAATCGCGAGGTCCGCCGGTTGTTCGAGCAGGCCGTAGGTCGCATCCTGGTTTTCGTTTGTCGCGTAGCAGAGCGTGTCGCGGGTGTCGGCGAAATGTTCTTTGATCGTCGCTTCGCCGAATTTTTCGATCATCACGTTTTTGAAATGATCGGCGATGGCCTGCGTTTCCGTGGCGAGCATCGTGGTCTGGTTGATGACGCCGACGCGTTGCAGGTCTTTTTCCGGGTCGAAATTTTCACTCGTGCGGCCGGCAAAAAGACGATCGAATTCCGCGCGCGGGAGTTTCCCGAGAATGAATTCGCCGAGGCGCTGCGACTCTTCCATGTCTTTGACGACGATGACGGGGCTGTGCTGCGCGCTGTGCGAGAACGTGGCGCGGGTTTCTTCGTGATTCGGCTTGCCGTGCAGGATGATCGTGTGCGCGCCTTTCGAGAGATCGCCCGATTTTTTCCAGACGCGCTCGACGAACGGGCAGGTGGTGTTGTAACGCTGCGGTTCGATGCCGAGGTTGCGCAGCTTCGTTTCGATTTCGATCGTTGTTCCGAATGCGGGAATGATCACGATATCATCGGCGCGTAATTCTTCCCACGGTACAAGCTGTTTGCCGGAAGTATCCATCAGGAATTTGACGCCGCGCGAAGTGAGATCGTTGTTCACTTCGGGATTGTGGATCATCTGGCTGAGCAGGAAGATGCGCTTGCCGGGATTTTCTTCGATGGCGCTGAACGAAATTTCGACCGCATTTTCAACGCCGTAACAAAACCCGAAATGACGTGCGATGTAAACGGTGACGGGACCGAAGTCGAGCACCGAGGGCGCAAAATCCTTCTTCTTCGGATCCTGTGCCTTACGGATGGCTTTGAGCCGCGCGATCACAGGGCTGCGGTAGAATTCGGGGATGTTGAAGGATTTCATCGGGGCAAAATTACGAAATGGGAGGCGGTGGGTGGTTTGATTAACATTTAGTAGTAAATGCAATGTGCTAATTTGCCAATATGCTAATATGCCAATGTTTCGCAGTTAAAGTGACTTCAGTAGTGCGGCGGGCTCGTGTGCATTAGCACATTAGCATATTGGCAAATCAGCACATTGATTATCGGTGAATCGAAGCTGCGTTTAAGGCGCGCTGGTATTCTTTGGCATTGCGCAGGTGCTGGTTGTAATCCGAGGTGAACTTGTGGTGGCCGGTGCCGAACTCTGCGCACATGTAGATGTAGTCGCTTTTCTTGTAGTTGAGCACGGCGTCGATGCTGACGGGCTCGGGCATGCGGATGGGGCCGGGCGGAAGTCCCGTGTGCTTGTAGGTGTTGAACGGCGAATCGATGTCGAGGTCGCTGTTGAGGACGCGCTGGATGCTGAAGTCGCCGAGGGCATACACGACGGTAGGATCGGATTGCAGCGGGATGCCTTGATGCAGGCGGTTGATGTACAGCCCGGCGATGGTAGCGCGCTCGTCGGGATAGCGGGTTTGTTCGGCTTCGACGATGGAAGCGAGGATGATGACTTCCGACTGCTGCATGCCGATGGCGCGCGCGCGGGCTTTGCGATCGTCCGTCCAGAACTTCTTGTACTCCGACGCCATGCGCTCGAAGAACTGTTCCTCGCTCGTGTTCCACCAAAGCTCATACGTGTTCGGAATGAACAGCGTCATCACCGTCGTCGGCGACATGCCGTATTTGCCGAGGAATCCCGGATCGTTGAGCAGGAATAAAAATTTCGCGGAGTCCGCTTCGAGCTTTGCGCCCACGCGGCCTGCGAGCTGTTCCTTCGTGCGGATGTTGTTGAAGGTGAATTCCACCGGCGCCTGGTCGCCCGCGCGCAGCATGTTGACGAGCTTTTCATTGCTCATGCCGTCGGTGAGACGGTAACGCCCGGGCTTCGGCGTTTTGAATTTTTTCAGTCGCGCGATGAACGTAAAGCCGGACGTGTCGTCGACGATCTTTTCTTCTTTCAGCTGCAGCACGAGCTCCGGGAAAGTCGTGCCGGTATGCACGTAAAAATATTCCGGCTTGTGATCGGGCGTGTGTACGTTCGGCTTGTAATACACCTGGTAAAACCACCATCCGCCGAGACCCGCCAGCACGGCCATCACCAGCACTGCGATCAGCACGATTCGTTTGATAATTTTCGATTTTCCGCTCATAAACGCCGGGGGTAACGTCACTTGGTTTGATGTCCGTCGATGCTTTGGAGCAGCTGCTGCGCCTGCGCATTTTTCGGGTTGACCTTCAACGCACGCTTCGCATAGCTGATTGCATTCGTTGCGTCGCCGCGATACAGGTAGAGTCCTGCCATGTTCAGCAACGCCTGTTCGTAATCGGGATCGGCAGCGAGCGCACGCTGGTAATAGTGTTCGGCTTTCTTGTCGTCTTTTTCCATCAGCCAGAGATAGCCGAGGTTCGTCAGCGCAGGCACGTACGTCGGGTTCTGGTCGATGACCTGCTGGTACTGCGCGCGCGCCTCGAAATTCTTTTGCTGCGTTGCTAATGCCAATGCGTACTTGCTGCGGAAATCGGGATGATACGGCGCGAGGTCGACGGCTTTTTTGTAGAAGAGCTCCGACGTGGCGGGATCGCCCAAACGGAAATACGCTTCGCCGACACGGTACGCCGTCCACGCATCGGCATTGTCGAACGAAACGCGCGTGAGCAACGAATCGATCGCGTATTGACGGCCGGTGCGCTCCACGGTATTTTTTACGCCCATGTAATCGTTGCGCAGGAAATAATAATGCACGAGATCGCTGAAGTTAGTGCGCACTTCCGCTGTCGAACGTTCGGGCAGATATTTTTTCGCCGAATCGAGCAGCTCCGGGTTGTGATCGAATTTTTCGAATTGCTGGAGATAAGCTTTCGCGCGGATCTGCGGCGCGGGATTTTTTTCGTTCACCGCGTAAAGGCCGAGAAATTTGCGCAGGCTGTCGTTGCCGGCCGCGACCGTTTTCACCGGCTTGCGAATGAAATGGTCGTGCACCGTGACGTGCGGGATGTCGATCGCTCCGGAGCGCGGCATGTGGCAGGAAACGCAGTTGTTCGAAGCGGCGGCAAGATGTTCGGGCGTGTCGCTGCATTTCACGAGCGTGCTTTTTTTCGTGCCTTCGTGATGGCAATTCGTGCAGGCCGCATTGAAATGGTCGTCGCCGGTTTCTTTGACGGACACGTGCGGGTTGTGACAAGTCACGCAGGTCATCGCGCTGCGATACGGATGCAGCGGATCTTCGGGCGATGCGGAACGGCGCGCTTCGGTTTGCAGGAAGCACGGGCTCATCTTCAGGCGTTCCGCATGCGAAGCCATGATGAACTGGTCTTCGGCGCCTTCGTATTTCGGCATGAACACTGTTTCGAAATCCGAGAGCCGCATGCCCGGGCGGAAATCGAAGAAGGATTTTCCCGGCTTCAGCACCGCGTTGCCCTGCAAATGACAGCGCTGGCAAACATCGAACTGCAGATCGGGCGAAAGCTTCGACGGGTTGACGATCGTGTAGTCGATGTACTTCGAGGTGTCGACGATGTTGCCGGCCATTTTTTCCTGCACGTGCAGCGAGCCGGGGCCGTGACAGCGTTCGCAGCCGATGCCGTTGGGAACGGAGGTGTATTTGTTTTCTGAGCCTTCAACGAATCCCGGCAGCGAGTTGTGGCAGCTCATGCATTCGAGACCGATCTGCCGGCTGAAGCGCGAGTTGTAGCCGTTCTCGAATCCCGGCGGCAAATCCCATTCGCCTTTCTGCGCGTAAAACGTCATCGGCATCTGGTACACGTAACCGTTCTCGCTGTGCATGTGCGAATTCGTGTGCTGCCCGGAGCCGACGATGTAATCGACTTTTTCCGTGCGCGAATAAACCGTGTCGCGTCCTTCCAGGCGGAACTCAGTGATGAACATGGACGAGTCGCGGAAGTAGCTGTGGTACCACATGTCGCGGAACTTATCGTAGATGGTAGAGGGCTTGCCGAACTTCGCAACGGATTTATGCGCGGTGGCGAGGTCGAACGACTGGCCCATGCCGGTGTGAATGAACGTCTGGTAAATGTTCTCGTGGCACTTGCGGCAGGTTTGCATGCCGACGTAATGCACGGAATCCGCGTGGTTGAGGTAGAGCAGCTTCGGCGTGGAATCGTTCGCGCTCTTTTTTTCTTCGCTGTTTCCCCCGCAATACGACAGCGTGAAGACGATCGCCAGGAGCGAGCACACGACAAGGAGAACGCGGAGGTTTTTCATTGGAAGAGGGAAGACGAATTTACGGAGGAATGTGGTTGATCGCGCCTGTGAAAATGCGAATGGCAGATCCGGCTGAATAAGTGTGCGGCTTTTGTGTTTGCGTGAGGGATAGCAGCGGAAAGCCCGGACGAAGGAGGACTTGCAGCGGATAGCCCGACCCGTGAAGGACATCCTCCGGATGCCTTCGCGGGACACGCCCCAGGAATCAGCTGCTTACATCATTTGTAAATTCATCAATGTCCTTTGCGGACGAGCTGCATGAGCAACTCATCGACGAACGTATCACCGACGCGGATCCATTCTTTTTTGATGCCGGTGATCATGAATTTGTGCTTCTGGAAAAGCAGGACGCTTTCTTCGTTGTCGACCGTTACGTTGGCGTAGAGCTGGTGGAGATGCAACTGGTGAAAGCAATACTGGATGAGCAAGTTCAGCGCTTCGGACGCATAGCCTTTGCCGCGGTCTTCGCGTTCTGCTACGAGGATGCCGATGCCGGCGCGCTGGTGCTGCGGATCAAAATCGAAAAGGTCGATGGCGCCCACGTCTTTTCCTTCTTTCGTGGTGATCATCAATCGCAGTTGTTTGTTCGTGTACAGGTCGAGGTGCGAGGAAGCGATGTACTGTTCCAGCACGAAACGCGAGAAGGGCGTCTGCGTATGGCTCGCCACCCAAACTGCGGTATCATTCTCCCATTTGTAAAGCGATTCGACGTCGTGTGGCTCGAGCGCGCGGAGGCGGACACGTTCACCGAGAAGGAGCTGGACCTGGATCATGAACTAAAGGTAGAAAGATTAATGTGCTAATGATTAATATGCCAATATGCCGATGTGCTGATATGCCGATGATTTTGTAATTGGATGAGAACGCTGCAGTCTGCGGGAATCTTAAGTGCTCTTAAGTGTCTTAAGTGGTCAACCGTGACGGTGCCGCGGAATTCCGGATCGCCTCGTTTACTGCTTCCGTCGTATAGTGATTCAGCACGAATGTTTTTTCCGTAAAAAAGCCAAACGCATTTCCCATTACATCTTTCGCCTTCAGCAGCGGCAGCAATTCGAAAATAAAATTTGCAGCGCACATTTCTTCGCTGTGAAGGGCGGCTGCTGCATCGCGGATCGGGGAGAGGCACGAGGATTGACCGGCTTCGAGCTTCGGGTATTTTGAAAAGGATTCGTGTAAAACGCGTTTCGTTTCTTCAGCCGATTTCCCGGTTTTCCATTCGAGAAAAAGCGTCGGGATGTTTTTTCGCCGGATGAACGTGAGCAGTTTTTCGAGCGCGCTGCCCATCTGTCGCCCGGCGGAAGAAACGGAATACACTTCGCCGTCGAGGCTCACCAGCAAATGCGGCGGCACCTGTTTCGCATCGAGCAGGATGATGTAGCAGCCTTGGGAAAGCGTCGCATCGCTGCCGGGAAGAACGGGATGGAGGTGAAATTCCGCCACGCTATTTCTTTTTGCTTCCGCCTTTCGCAACGACGGCCACCGGCTTGCCCGTGAGAATGGAACGGGTTTCCTGGAAGATGCCGATGAACGTGACGTGGTTGAGCGGGAATTCGAGGAATACGTGCAGGAAGCTCAGCAGGAAAAGCACGTGGAAGCCGATCTCGTATTTGTAAAAATAGAATCCCACCGCTGCGGCCCACAGCACCCCGATCACGATCAAACGTTTCTTCGGAACCTGGTGCCATTTGATGACGCTCGTTTTCGAGAACCAGTTCAGGTAATGATACGTGTACGCAAAGGCGATGAATCGCATCACGGTAAGCCCCGCATTCGATTCGTAGATCACGGAATGCAGGTAGGCTTTGTACTGATCGACGGTGTCGAATGACTGATGAAATACTTCCGGGTTGAACAGCTTCAGCATCTGCTCGTTTACCGTGCTGAAAAGATTGTACGAATGGAAGGTGTAATCGCCGCTGGGAATGGCTGCGGGTGTGATGAACACAAACAGCAGCGGGCACAACGCCATCACGATGCAGCTCAGGTAACCGCTTTTGCTGCGGCCTTTCAGCGAACCGTACAGCATGAACAGCAGCGTGAACAAGTACACATGGATCAGCGTCGGGAGAAATACGGAAAAGAAAAGAATGAGCGCAGGCGTATGCGACATCATCGATGCGCCGATGATCAGCATGAACGCCACAAGCCGCAGGAAAAAATCTTTGAAGATGACCATCGCCAGTCCGCAGATGAACGCGATAAAGACCAGCGACGTTGAAAAGTTGGAGCGCAGGTCGGCGGGATGATCGAACACGTGCGCATCGGGGAAAATGCGGTCGATGTAGAGAATGAAGAAAAGGAGCAATCCCGCAAGGCCGAGGAAGATGTAATCGTATTTCCCTTTCGAGAAATATTTGCGCTCGTGCAGCCAGGAAATTTCCGTGAGGTAATGCGCGGGGCCGAGAACAGCGTAGGAGAAGAGGAACAGTTCGAACGGCACGAAAAACGCCACGAGGCACGACAGCAACATCAGGCCGATGTTCACGTAATTCAAACGGTCGGTATTGGGGATACTGTTCGTTGCACTCATCTTATTACTAAACCTTGAACCTTAAACTTTGAACTTTAAATTTCAATTTCTCCTTTGAAAACAAACGTCGCCGGTCCTTCGAGCCAGATGTCGGTGAAGG
Source organism: uncultured Flavobacteriales bacterium (assembly GCA_946478675.1). Next base: position 16,284 of record CAMLEF010000047.1, read on the forward strand.
AATTTCCGGTGCGCTGGTAATGAACGGTGAGCTTTCCGCCCGGCGTCTGCACGTTGCATTTTTTCTCCGGCGCAATGCCTTTGATCGAAGCCGCCAGCGCGCTCGCCGTTACGCCCGTGCCGCAGGAAAGCGTTTCGTCTTCCACGCCGCGTTCATAGGTGCGCACGTAAATGCCGTTCTTTTCTTCGCCCACGAAATTGACGTTCGTTCCTTCTTTGCGGAAACGCTCGTTGTAACGCACGCCACGGCCTTCTTCGAAAACGTCGAGCTGCGGAACATTGTCGGCGAATTTTACATAATGCGGCGAACCGGTGTTGAGGTAATAAAACCCTTCGCCGGTTTCCACTTTCGTGACGTCGTTCATTTTCAGCTGCACCGTTTCCGGGCCGATGATAGCCTCATGCGGACCGTCGACGGCAATAAAGCGAACTTCGTTTTTCGTGACCGCACCGATATCCGCAGCGAAACGGCTCAGGCAGCGTCCGCCATTGCCGCACATGGAGCTGGGCCTTCCGTCGGAATTGAAATACACCATGCGGAAGTCGTAGCCGTTCTCCTTGCGCAGCAGCATCACACCGTCGGCGCCGATGCCGAAGTGGCGGTCACACAGCCGCGCGATCATCGCTTCATCGTTTTCGTTGAACGTCTGTTCGCGGTCATCGAAAAGAATGAAGTCGTTGCCGGTGCCCTGGTATTTGTAGAAAGTGCGTTTCATTGCATGCGGGCGATGAGCGATTCGTCGGTCACGCGTTCGAGCTGGTGAAAATCGGAGCTGGTCTCGACACGAAAAACGCCGAGCGCGGTCTTCAGGTAAGTCGCATTCTCCGATTTGTACATCGACTGCACCTCGCCGGAATCGAAACCGAACAGCACGAGGCGGCTGCGGGAGAATTTATAACCGCGGTAATTCAGCGGCGACTTCCAGAACTCGACGGTCACGTAATGACCATTGTCTGCTGCCGTTTTGGCATTGGCGCTGTCAGCCGGCTGATCGAGGTTCACGATGGAAAAGCTTTTTTGTCCCGTCATCTCATCCTTGCGCACCACGATCTCATCACCACCGGCCTGGTCGTGATCCATCACCACCGGCTGTGTGCTGTCTGCCGGAAGCGAATCGCCGGAAACAGGAGCATTATTCGTCACCACATTAATGGACTTTTTCTTTTCCGTTTTTTTCGACCCGGAAGCATCTTCATTTCCTTTCGGCTGATCGAGATCGTTCGGATCTTTTTCGTCTTTATTCGTCAGCGATTTGTAAAACGAAAGATCCTTGATATAGCTGTCGAACTTCAGCAGGAAGAACCCGCCGCCCAATACAATCCCCAGCAGAAATCCAAGAAAGAAAACCTGCAGCTTGTCGCGGAAATAAGAAAAACGGGAACGGACTTTCATGGGTCAAAATGCGGTTCGAAATTAGTGAAAAATAAGGTGCGTGTTGCGGTGTTGCGGTGGTGCGTGGGAGGTTGGTTAGATTGGTTAGGTTGGTTGGGTTGGGTTGGGTTGGGTTGGGTTGGGTTGGGTTGGAGTAGGCCCGGATGCGCGCTTAAGTGCATTTAAGTGCCTCAAGTGGTTTCCCTCATCCCCCCGCAGCCTGCCACCTTCCCCCGAAACTGCCGCATCCCCTCGCACCCCCGCACCCTTCGCACCCCCGCACCTCACTAAATCATGTTAAAACAACCTGCCACGCATACGAAAGGAACAAAATTTGTGGTTTTACCTGCGTCCAAAATCAATCCAAAAACCTAATAAACTCCATTATCATGAAAAGGATTCTGAGCGCCTTTGCAATCGCCGTAATGGGCGGAGCCGCTGCCCTCGGCCTTGACCATTATTTTTACAACAATACGCCCGCCCCGGGAGCGAACAATACCGTTCCCGTACATTATACGGGGATGCGTGGAACCGACGCGCCCGATTTCAGCACCGCTGCCGAACAAACCGTTCATGCGGTCGTGCACGTGATGACTAAAACCACCGTCAACCAAACGTATTACGATCCTTTCCAGGGACTGTTCGGTGGTAACGGCATGCAGGTTGTCCCGCGCGAGCAGCAGGGTTCCGGTTCCGGCGTCATCATTTCTTCCGACGGTTTTATCGTGACGAATTATCACGTCGTGGAGAACGCCGACCAGATCCAGGTGACGCTGAACGATAAGCGCACTTACGATGCGAAAGTCATCGGCACCGATCCGAACACCGATCTCGCTGTGATCAAGATCGACGAGAAAGAGTTGCCGTTCGTGACGTATGGAAATTCCGACGACGTGAAGATCGGGGAGTGGGTGCTCGCCGTGGGCAACCCGTTCAACCT
>CAMLEF010000048.1 GCA_946478675.1 uncultured Flavobacteriales bacterium
CTTCTGTGGATGCGCCGATGTGCGGCGTGAGGGAGATCTTCTCGTGCGTGAGAATGTCTTTCAGCGGTTTGGTCTCATTCATGAAAACGTCGTGGCAGGCGTGCGCTACTTTGCCGCTGTTGAGCGCTTCGATGAGATCGTGCTCTTCGATGACGCCGCCGCGCGATGCGTTGACGAGCACCACGCCTTTTTTCATGATCGCGATCTGGTCGGCGGTGATGAGCTTGCCGCCGGGAACGTGCACGGTGATGAAGTCGGAAGACTCCAGCACTTTGTCCATCGGGACGGTGGCAATCTTGATGCGGATCGGCGAGTGGCCGTAGATGTCGACTTCCACCAGCGCTTCGGTGAGGAACGGATCGTGCGCAACGATCTTCATGCCGAGGCCGAGACCGATGGATGCTACCGCTTGTCCGATGCGGCCGAAGCCGATGATGCCGAGCGTTTTTCCTTTCAGCTCGAGGCCTTTCGCATATTTTTTCTTGAGCGCGTCGAATTCGGTTTCGCCTTTGACGGGCATCTGGCGGTTCGCATCATAGAGAAAACGAACGGCGCCGAAGAGGTGCGCAAACACGAGCTCGGCTACGGAATGCGAAGAAGCGGCCGGCGTGTTGATGACGGCAATGCCTTTGCTGACGGCGTAGTCGACGTCGATGTTGTCCATGCCGACACCCCCGCGGCCGATCACTTTCAGCTCCGGGCAGGCGTCGATCACGTCTTTGCGGACTTTGGTGGCCGAGCGAACGGTGAGCGCGACGTATTTGTGGGTATTGATGGCTTCCGCGAGTTTTTCCTGCGGAACTTTTTCGGTGACGACTTCGAAACCTGCTTTTTCGAGCAGCGCTTTTCCTGCTGCGTCGATGCCGTCGTTGGCGAGAATTTTTTTAGACATTTTAATGGGATATTAAAATTGGGGTCGACCACTGGTCGACCCCAAAGACTGATTCTTTTTCAGAATTACGCGAACTTCTTCTCGAATTCCTGCATCACTTCGACGAGCACTTTTACGCTGGAGAGCGGAAGCGCGTTGTACAGCGAAGCGCGGTAGCCGCCTACGTCGCGGTGACCGACGATGCCGCTGATGCCGGCGTCTTTCCACATTTTCTGGAATTCCGCGTCGAGGCCCGGTTTCGTCATGACGAACGTTGCGTTCATCCATGAGCGGTCGGCTTTGTCGAGCACCGTTCCTGCGAAAAGGCTGTTGCGGTCGATCTCGCCGTACATCATGTTCGCTTTGTCGCGGTTGATGCTTTCGATCCAGGTAAGTCCGCCGTTCTGTTTCAGCCAGCGCATCGTGAGCAGGCAAACGTAGATCGGGAACACCGGCGGCGTGTTGTACATGGAACCGCCTTTGATGTGCACCTGGTAATCGAGCATCGAAAGCATCTTGCGGCCGGTTTTGCCGAGAATGTCTTCACGCACCGCTACCATCGTGGCGCCGGCAGGGCCCATGTTCTTCTGCGCTCCTGCGTAAATGAGCGAGAACTGGTTGCCGTCGACCGGGCGACTGAAAATATCGGAGGACATATCTACTACGACGGGAACGGAAGTTTTCGGGAACTCGCGCATCTCGGTGCCGTAGATCGTGTTGTTCGAAGTGAGATGGAGATAATCGGCATCCGTCGGAACTTCATAGCCCTTCGGGATGTAAGCGAATTTTTTGTCTTCGGAAGAAGCGATCACTTTCGTGTTGCCGATGATCTTCGCTTCCTTGATGGCTTTCGACGCCCAAACGCCGGTGTTGACGTAAGCGGCGTAACCGTCGGTGCGAAGCAGGTTGTAAGGCACCATCGCGAACTGGAGACTTGCGCCGCCGCCGAGGTACATGACCTGCCAGCCATTGCCGATGCCGAGCAACTCTTTGGTGAGCTCACGCACTTCATCCATAACGGCTTCGAAATTTTTGCTGCGGTGCGAAATCTCGAGCAGGGAAAGATTCAGGTTGTCGAAATTGAGACAGGCCTCTGCCGCCTGCTTAAGCACGTCGACAGGAAGAATACCGGGGCCGGCGCTGAAGTTGTGGGCTTTTTTCACCAAAGTGGAAGTTGACATAGGAGTGAGAATTGGAGCCCTAAAATTACGGAAAATAATATGCGGGGGTGGAAATTTGCTAATGGGTCAATGTGCTAATGTGCTGATGCCCGCGAAATGCCTTCGCACATTGAAGATTGAACATTGAAAAATTCTTTAATGATGAATCTTGAATTTTCAATGCGGGAGGGAAGTGCATTAGCACATTGACCCATTAGCAAATTAGCACATTAACCTTTCGCGCGCTGGATGACGTCTTCGCTGTTCTGCTGCTCCTGGCGCTGGTATTTCGAGCGACCGAATTTCCACGAGAAGGAAACGTGTACGCGGCGGCTGTCATTTTTGCCGTTCAGGATGGTCGTCATACCGGGATAGGTGGCGCTGCTGGAGAGGTACGAAGTCCAGAGAATATCGGAGAAGTTGATCGCGACCATTCCTCTTCCGTCTGCGAATTTGCGGCGCACGCCGATGTCGAGCGATCCAAACGGATTTTCGCGCAGCACGGCGTTCCGGTTCAGCGAACGGTAGAAGAAGCTGACTTCGGCACCGTAATTTTTTCCCAGCGAGAAGGTGTTCAGCGAGTAGATCATCCAGGTCCATCCCTGCGTGTCGAACGAGGAATTTTCCACCGGGCCGAAATAATGATCGTGGAAGATATTGACGGTCGTCATCGTCGTCAGCCATTCCGTTACCGGGTACATGAACGAACCGAGCACGTTATAGCAATTGTATTTGGCGAAATTTTCGTTGCGGGTGAAGAAGGTGTGCGAGGAATCGATCGTGTGCGGAATGAGCGTGAACACGTCCGTCATGTGCAGGTAGCCGACACCGATAGTGAAGGCGTCTTTGTATACGTGTGTCACTTCGAAGTTGTCGCTCAGCTGCGGGCGCAGGTAAGGATTGCCCGTGTAATAGCTGTAAGGGCTGGTGTAAAAACGGAACGGGTTGAGATCGCCGTAATCCGGGCGGTCGATGCGCTTGCTGTAGGAAAGGTTCAGCGTGTGCGTCGAATCGATCTTCCAGTTGAGGAACGCGCTGGGGAAAAGATTGAAATAGCTTCGGTCGAATCCGGCATTGCCCGCGAGTTGCGTGCCTTTGGAATGCGTCTGCTCCCCGCGAAAGCCGATCTGCGCGGAAAGTTTTTTGCTTATCTCCTGCGAATAGTTCACGTATCCCGCGATGATCGTTTCCGTGTAGAGAAAATGATTCGTCATCGTCGTATCAACCACGTCTTCTCCGTTGATCACGTTCCAGTATTTCCCGTTGTTGTCGGTGGAGACGTAACTCTGCTTCGCGCCCGCTTCCAGCTTTTTCTTCGTGCCGATCGGATGCGTGTAATCGATTTGCGAGGTCTGCACGTCAAGCGTCATCGGGAACTCCAGCTTTTGCAGGTAATCCGGTCGCAGCGGTGCGCCGGCGTTATCGTAATACTGCGTCGTGTTTTGCCGTGTCGATTTGATCGTGAACGGAACGTATTCCACCCGCGCGCTCAGCTCTTTGCCGGTAGTGTCGATGTGCCAGAGATAATTCAGCGAATACGATTGCCACAGCATGCGGTTGAGCTGCGGGCTCAGCGTATACGTCGAAGAATCCGGCAAAGCGGAATGACTGTAAAACTCCGAAGCGAACGTGCGCACCTGCCGGTTTTCATTCGTGCTCGCTTCCGCCACGAAGCTGATCGTATGCTTGTCGTTCGGCATGAAATCGACACCCGCGCGACCGCTGTTCCAGATCGAGCGGTTGTGAAAACGCTGCCGGCTGATCGTGACCTGCGCAGGCGAATACGCAGTCGCATCGAAATTCGTCACGCGCCGGGATTCATCGAAGAAGTCGCCGTCGCCGTGACTGTAATTGCCGAAGAAATTCCATTTTTTCATGCGGTAGTTCGCATTCACATTCGCGTTCGCGCCGCCATACACGCCCTGGCTGTAATTCAGCGAAGCCTGCCCGTTGAGACCGAGCTGCTGGTTTTTCTTCAGCACGATATTGATGATCGCATTGCCGGCCGCATCGTATTTCGCAGAAGGATTCGTGATCACTTCGATCTTCTGGATCTGGCTCGCGTCGATCGTTTTCAGGTAAGCGGCGATGTCCTGCCCCGACAGCTGCGACATTCTTCCGTCGATCATGATCTGCACGCCCGATTTTCCGCGCACCTGGATGTTGTCGCTGTTGTCGACGGTTACGCCGGGCAGCTTGCGCAATACTTCGAGCGCGTTATTCCCGGCAGAAATGGCGCTGTTCTCGATGTTGTAAACGACACGATCGAGTTGCTGCTCCACGAACGGTTTTTCGGCGACGATCACCGCTTCTTTCATCAGCTGCGCGTCCGCATCGAGATGAATGACGCCCGCCGCGAACCGGGGTTGCGCGTCCGAAAGCGTGAACGGCGCGGAGAAAAATTCTTTGTAGCCGGTGTAGCGGATCCGGATGCGGAATTCGCCGTTGCTTTTTTTCTCGAGCGAAAAATTTCCGGAAGCATCCGCCGTCGTGCCCGTCACCACGCTGCTGTCGGAAGACTGCACGAGCAGCACGTTGCAGAAAGGAATTGCCTCTTGAGTGGAATCGGCGACCTGTCCTGTAACCTGCGCGAATACCGGCGTGCAGAGGAGCAGCAGAAAAACGAAAAACAAAAAAGCGGGCGGGGAGCAGTGTTTCATCCTGCCAAATGAACAGCTTTTCCTCCGCCTGCTTTTTCGGTTTAAATTTCTTTAACTCTTTTTTGGTTAAAACGAAACCTGCGGTTGAAAGCGTGATGTGGGGTGAAAGAACACCGTCGCGTAACAGCAGCGTCGTGCGATTACTGTGCGGTTTCTTTTTTCTTCCTGCGAATGAGCCTGCGCACAAAGAACCACGTAACGCCTGCCACGAGCCATAGCGGCCACAACGTGACGATGATGACGAGTAAAAAGCGAAGTCCGCGCCAGCCGTTGCCTGCTGCATTCGCCAGCTTGTCGCCGAGACCGGGCTCATAGGCACTGATCGTTTTTTCATTCTTCACGACTTCCTGGCGGAACGCTTCGTGCTGGTAAATGTTCAGCGTGATCGTGCTGTAGCGTACCTGGTCGTCGAGGCGGAGATTTTCGAGCAGCGCATTGTCGGATTGCTCCTGGCTGCTGCGGATGCTTTGTTCGGCGTTCTGCACATCGTCGAGGTGTTTTCCTTTGGCGTCGATGTCGTTGCCCATGCGGCTGCTGTAGCGCGATTGCCGCTTTTGCTGCAGCTGGTTCGCGAGCAGGTCCAGCGTGATGTCGTTCGTAGTGACGTTGCGGTAATCGAGAAAATCGATCAGCGGCACCAGCGACTTCAGCGTCGTGTCGAGGTTTGCGACCGGAATGCGCAGCACGAGCTGGTTCGTGACCTGGAAATGCATCGTCTCGAGCGAAGAATCCTCGCTGATGCGCGTCGTATACGTGCCGAGGTTGTCGCTGGAAAGATGCGTGTTGGCGACGTAACCTCCGAAGCGCAACGTGATGTTCTCGATTGCATACGTCGACGAAACAACATCACGCACGCGGAAACGGATATCGGCCGTACGAATAAAACGGTGCAGGCTGTCGAGGGCGCTCACACGCGCGGCGGAAGAAGAAAACACCGCAGGAAAAAAAGCGTTGTTCGCATCCAGCTGTTTGTCGGCTTCCTCTTTTTGCTGAGCCGTTTCCTGCACAAGCGCATCGAACGATTTGTTTTTGGATTCATCGCTCGTATAACCGGGCGCAGAATTTCCCGTGGCGTAAGAAGAAGAAACCACCGAATCGCTTTTAGTGGTGGCGTCCATGCTGCGTTTGTTTTCGGCACGATCGCCATTGCAGGAGAGCAGCAAACCCGCAAGCAGCAGCGCAGGCGTAATCAAAGAGAAGGTTTTCATGGGATAGCGTTTACCGGAAGATTAACGCCGCGCATGAATTCCATAAATCGCTTCTCTAAAAAGTGTAAAAAGAAAACCGGCCGCCTTTCGACAACCGGTTTCTCCTTCAATTCGTACTCTTATTCGCGGTATTCGTAACGATTCGTAATTCGTAACCCTATTCGTAATTCGGATATTCGTACGATTCGTAATTCGCACCCGCTCTCGTATTCGCGGTATTCGTAACGATTCGTAATTCGTAACCCCTATTCGTATTCGCGGTATTCGTAACGATTCGTAATTCGTAACCCGTATTCGTATTCGCGGTATTCGTAACGATTCGTAATTCGTAACCCGCTCTCGTATTCGCGGTATTCGTAACGATTCGTAATTCGCACCCGCTCTCGTATTCGCGGTATTCGTAACGATTCGTAATTCGTAACCCCTATTCGTATTCGCGGTATTCGTAACAATTCGTAATTCGTAACCCTAATCTTCCGCCAGTACGATGATCTTGTCTTCCGGTGCGAAGGTGATCTTTTTCGCTTTGTTCGGGTTGACGGTAACACCGTAAGCTTTATCCGGGCTATTCGAATGCGCCTGGATACGGAAACCGATCGCCGTTTCGTTGCGCTGTGCAGCCGCTTCGATGACGGTGTAAAAATCCATCGGCTTGCCGGTGACGACGTAATCTTTTACCGGCTTGAGATAGATCTCGGAGCCTTCGGCGCGGAACAGGTCTTTGAACACGAGCTCGAGGCGTTTGTTTTCCGAGATCTGCGAGAGCAGCAGGCTGATGAGCTTGTCGCTCACGATGAAGTCGTCGGCCTTTGCAACTTCCGCCAGCGCGCGGTTGCGGATGTCGCGCATCTCGCTGACGATGCCGAAGTCTTTGCCGGATTGCTCGCTCACATTGCGTAAGTGGAGCAGCGTGATGAGCACCTGTGCATCGGCTTCCTGCACTTCCATGTGATTGTAGCAAAGCAGGATGATGTGGTTGAACGACGGGATATCGAGCGATTCGATGACCGCGCGTTCCGTGATATTCGCGTGACGGTACGTCAGCTTCTGGCGCTGCAGCTCGGGCATGAGCATTGCCGCATCTCCTTCGGAAGCTTCGTCTTCGCTTACGATCACGATCTCCGATCCGGGTGCCACGTAATTGTCGAGCTCACGAACGATAGCCGGTCCTTTTTCGTTCCAGCCGAGGATCAGCGTGCGCTCTTTGCCGGCCGGCGTGCGGTCGCCGATGCTGATGACGCTCTTGTCGGGAGCAGGCACTGCAGATTTTCCGAGGATCAGTGATTCGTCGTCTTCCGTGATCGCGATGATCTGGTCGCCGCCTTCGATCTTCGTATCCATCGGCGGGTTGAGGTGTACGGTGCCGTCTTTGCGCATGAAGCCCATTACCGCAGAATCTTCGTAAGCGGAGATGACTTCGCGGTAGGTTTTCCCGGTGAGACCTTTCTCTTCGTTAAAGTAGATCTCGGCGCCGTCGAAGTCCATCAGCTCGGTGTATACGACGCTGAGGCCGGACTGGCGGCAGGTTTGTGCCGTAACGCGCGCGATGAGATCGGAAGAAAGCACGAGCGCGGCTTCGTCACCACCGACGAGCTGTGCGGCTTCGATGTTTTTCTCGTCGCGGAGCTCGGCAACAATATGGTAAGGATCTTTTTTGCGACGCGGGTTGTTGGTGATCGCGAGGATCGATTTGATGACGTAGGTGTCGGGCTGGCCGGCATCTTCCGGGGAAAGCACGATGACGGATTTCGCTTCGTGCGGGCTGGCCACTTCGAGATCGTCGAGGTCGAGCGGGCTGCCGGTGCGGCAGATCACCTTGGTGTTTTTGGTGCTGGGGAATTTCGCTTTGATCTCGTCTTCCATTTCCACCTTGTCTTTATCGGCGAGGATGACGATGCGCGGGCTGCGTTTGTTTTCATTGGCGATGAGCAGCTCGGAGATGATCGTAAAGATCTTCGGCGACCAGCCCAGGATGAGCGTGTGGTTGGTCTCGAGCACTTTCGAGCGGCCCTTGCGGAGGTTTTCGATCACGCCTTCGAGGCCGGAGGTGATGGTACCGATGAGCGTCGACACGATGAAGATACCGCCGATGGTCACGAGCAGCATCACAATACGAAGCGCCCAGTCGGCGTCGTCGGCCATGTTACCGGCGTCGAACGTGCGCATGAGGCTTTTCCAGGCGGCTTCCACATAGCCCCAGTGCTCGACTTCCTCGCCGGAAACGGAAGGGATTTGAAAGAAGAAGATGACGGCTGCGGCCAGGCAAACGATAACGATCGAGACGACAGCGAGCCAGCCGATGATGGCAATGGGCCCTTTGGCGATCGTGTTTTCAAAGGCGTAGCGAAGCCTTTGTCCTAAGGTGGGTTTGGTTGACATAGATAGTGGTGGTAGAAGAGGTTTTTTTATTGCCGGCGACGAAGGTAGGATAATTCATCTAACCGGGGATTCATGCCCAGAATTGAGGCTTTCATACATTAGAAATGAAGGGTCGTCACAAAAAACGAAAAAGCACCTTGGGTTAGAGGTGCTTTTTGGGACATTGGAAGTTTATTTTGGTCGGTAAATATTTCTAAAAATAGTAACCTGAACTTTATTGATTTTTAATTTATATTTTTTAAATTAAAAATTTGTATTCTATATGGTGATTTTATTATAAGCCGGTGTAAACAGAAATTTTATGCATTCACGTCCTCGTAACCGAGAATTGTACAGTCTTGAATGTGGATAATGAAGTCTCTTTTCTCCGCAGTTGTTACGTAGATATCAGAAGTTTCTCCGATAGGAGTAATGGTTTGCACATGGAAGCCATATCCGAGCATATATTGGTATACCTCGTCGGCGCTGACACCGTAGTAATATCCTGAACCAGAGTATTTTGAATTGTCGGTATCCATTGCAGGAGTCGCAGCGATCATAGGGGAAATCGCAAAAAGGAACGCGGCTGCAAGGAGGAGAGTTCTGTTTTTCATGACAATGTTTTTTAGTTATTTTTAGTCGGTTGTTTGTGGTAGCAAAATTGGGCCGAATTATTCTTTCGTTTTGAGACAAATTGATCCAATCAAGACATTCGATTGACCATTCCTAACTAAGTATGCAACGTCTTCATCAGCTTTTAAATTCACTTAACCCTCAGCAAGTGAAGGTGTTAAGAAATTATTTGACCTCATTTTCCACTCGTGATGGAAACACAAAATATTGGAAGCTGGCATCTCTGCTATTGAAGAATAAAGAACGCGTCCCTTCTGTTAAAGAATGTTCCGAAAAAATCTACAGAAGTCAACCGGACGGTCGGATTGAACAGCTGAAAAACAGAGTTTATGCCAAAGTGCTGGATTCCTTGCTGATCGATATTAATACAAACAGAGATATTTCTGGGGATGTTAATCATCCTGTTCAGATTAAGCTCAGAAAAAAAATGTTGCTTTACGATCTTCTGAAGTATACCTCGCTTCGGGAGTCTGTCGGACTTGAAATGATCAAGGATATTGTTGCCCCAGCCAGGGAACATGAATTGTTTGTAATCCTCCTTGATGCCCTCTACATTCTTAAATGGAATTACGGTTTGAGAAAAGGAGCTGACTTTTTTAATAAGCTGAATAAGGAGATTGAGCAGGCGGAAAAATGGAAACGGTATGCTCAACGCGCTCAGGATTTGTATGTCCAACTAGGACAATTTTCAACGTTCAATACCAAGGCCGACAAAAACAGACTCATTGAATTTTTAAATTCTTCAATTGCTGAGCTAAAGCAATATTATCTGGAAAGCGGTGTGAAATCGATAGGTTATTTCATGCGAACATTTGAGATGACCAGTTTTCAGTTAAATAAGGAGCCTGAAAAAGCAAAAGAAGCAGCGCTGGCAATTATTGATCTGATGGACGCTAATAAAGTAATTGCTTTTAAAATCCGCTATGGTGTTTGCTATTCTTATATCGCAGAGTTTGAAGCAGAAATGGGGCATTATGAACAGGCGATAAACTATATTAATAAGGCTCGGCCTTTTATGGGACAAAGCGTTATTAATACCGCTGTAAGCAAAAGGCTGGAGTTAAATATTTACATTCTTAAGGACGACTTTCATAAAGCGATTGAGATCGCGGACGACCTTTTAAAAACAAGCCCACAGGTTACAGGTGACTTTCGAAGAGATATAATATTTTATTTTAAAGCCTGCTGCCACTTCATGCTCGGCGAGTACCGCGAATGCGCGCGTCTCCTGGGACAGAAATTCCAGCTCACACGCGACAAGCTCGGCTGGGAAGTGAATATCCGCTTCATGCGCATCATGACGCTGGTGGAGCAGAACAAACCCGACGAAGCGTTCTCGATGGTGCAGAGCCTGCACAAGCACATGGAGCGCTACAAGCAGATCAAAGACCTCAGCGAGCGCGATCATATGCTGCTGATGGTTTTCCGCGAGCTGGCGAAAGAAGGATTCGCCTTCCAGCGCCCCACCGATAAAGTGTATCGCTACCTGTTGCTGCTGCTGGAAAAAGGAAAGCCGCACAGCTGGGAACCGCTCAGCCCGGAGCTCATCCGGATCCACGACTGGATCATCCGGAAGTATGAGCATTTCGTGCCTCCTGCACCAGCGAAAAAGAAAACGGAACCGAGGGAAAAAGTGAAGGGCAACGCCTAACCCCAAAAGCGCTGCCCTTCTTAGTATGTTCTGCCGGGCGGCAGAACGGTACAAAGGTACGGCTACCTTTTCCTGAAAAACAATAGCCCGTAAATTTTTTTTAGATGTTGCTACAGGTGTCGGATGCGACACCTGTGCTGTGTAAATATTGCCCCGCGAGGGAAATTTACGCCCCGTTTTTCCTCAGTCACGGCGTTGCGAGAAACGCAGGATGAAATACAGCAGCTGCGCAATGGAAGCCAGCGTCGCTACGAGGTACGTCATGCCTGCCCAGCGCAGCGCGGTTTCGGCTTTCCGGTGTTCCTCACCGTGTGAAAGTCCGCTCTGGTTCATCCAGGCCAACGCGCGCCGGCTTGCGTCAATTTCAACCGGCAGCGTGATGAGCGTAAACAGCACGATGACCGATTGCGCAACGATGATCGCCAGCAGCGCCTGGTTGTAGAGGTGATACGAAAACGCAAGGAAGAACATCGCGATGTAAACGAAGTTCATCGCCATCGAAGCGAAGTTGACGAAAGGCACCAGCTTCGTACGCAGGTTGAGCGGACCATAGGCCTGCGCATGTTGCAACGCGTGACCGGATTCGTGTGCGGCAACGGCGGCGGAAGAAACCGAAACGCCTTCGTATACTTCCGGGCTGAGGTTCACTGTGCGGTCGCCGGGATTGTAATGGTCGGTGAGGCGGCCGGGCACAGAGGTTACGCGCACGTCGTATATGCCGTTATCGCGCAGCATTTTCTCGGCAACTTCTTTTCCGGAAAGCCCGGCGCGCAGGGGCACACGGGAATATTCCGAAAACACACGCTTCAGGCGGAACTGGACAAGCAATCCGACCACCATGAAGACAACGACAATCAATAAATAAAGCGGGTCGAAAAACATAGTTGGGTTGTTGGTTAAGTTGGTTACTCAAAGAGTCGATCAAAACCGGATCCTTATTGGGAAAACGGGCGATTATTAGCAGTTTTTTGCAAAATCTCTGACGGGGTGGCAGAAGTGAGAGTTCGTCAATGAAAGAGTGGCAGTTTGAAACCGCAAAGACGCGAAGGGCGCAAAGGTTTCGCACGGATTCTTTGCGGTCTTTGTGCCTTTGCGGTTATTTTTGATCGGATGGAAAAGAATAACGACTTCTATAATCCCGGGTTATTTGACGATTTTCTCGATACGCTGGAGCATAGCTCGTCGGGTATTCTCATGCGTGATGAGGCTTATATCGGCTGGTGCATTTTCGAAGAGTTCGATATCGAAATGACGACCTTCCTGCATGATGATTCGCTGGATGTTTTGTTGCGCGATGATTTGATTACAAATGAAATCAAAATTCTTGCGCAGGAATTGCGTCATAAAGGTCGTGCACTCAAGGACGACAACTTGTGGAAACCAGAGTTGGTTCGGACCAATGATCGTTGGAGAGAGTTGTTTTTGCTTTCTGATAAAATACAACTGCTGGTTAAGGTTCATCAAGAACAAAAAAACGGATGAAGAAAAATCGGCTGACAGCAGCAATCGCGTGGAGCTACACACTGATTTATTTTTTTGCCATTTGTTTTTGTCTTTACAAGACGAACAGCGAAGGCGGCAATCACAGTCCGTTCTTTGGCACATGGCTCGATGCTTTTTTCGGAATGAGAATCATAATGACTCTTGCGGGAGTGTTGCCGCTGTTTGTCTGGCTCATTATTTACCGCCAACGAATCCCGTTGTCACTGCTGGTGATCATCGCGTTAGTCTTCTTCTATTATAATTTGGCCTATGTGGTGCTCAGTGACTGATAAACCTTCAGTCGAATCCGTATTCAAACCAAGTTGTTAAAGCTTGTTGACACGCATCGCCGCCAGTGAAATATTCCCTTCTACGTCCTGTGAAAACTGTATTTTTACCCGTCTTCACTAAAACCGCTTTATGAAACTTCTTGAAGGAAAAACCGCCATCGTCACAGGAGCTTCCCGTGGCATCGGGCGCGGTATCGCTGTTCTTTTTGCGCAGCACGGCGCCAACGTGGCGTTCACCTATCTCTCTTCCGTTGAAAAAGGACAGGCCCTCGAACAGGAGCTCGCTGCTTTCGGTGTGAAAGCAAAAGGCTATCGCTCCGACGCGGCAGATTTCAAAGCCGCCGATGAGCTCGCCAATGCCGTTGCCGCAGATTTCGGCAGCATCGATATCCTCGTCAATAACGCCGGCATCACGCGCGACACGCTTCTCATGCGCAACGCCAACCTCAAATCGGTTTTCAATCTGACCAAAGCGGTGCAGCGCACGATGCTCAAGCAGCGCAAAGGTTCCATCATCAATATGAGCTCCGTCGTCGGTGTGCGCGGTAACGCAGGACAAGCCAACTACGCGGCTTCCAAAGCGGGCATCATCGGCTTCTCGAAATCGGTGGCGCTCGAGCTCGGCTCCCGCAACATCCGCAGCAACGTCGTCGCTCCCGGTTTCATCGAAACGGAAATGACTGCAGCGCTCGATCCGAAAGTGGTCGAACAGTGGCGCGAAGGCATTCCGCTGAAACGCGGCGGCACGGCTGAAGATGTCGCCAACGCCTGCCTCTTCCTCGCTTCCGATATGTCTGCGTACATCACCGGCCAGGTGCTGAACGTATGCGGCGGAATGCTCACCTAAAAGTTTGTTGATTGGTGGGTTGGTTAAGTTGGTGCTGTTCTCATGCATCTTATCCAGCCTAACGAACCCAACCAACTCCTTCAACTCATTTCCCAATGAAACTTTCCGTCGTCACTGAAGCACCTGCCTGGTACACGATTCTCTGTGTGCTGGCTGCGGCATTGTACGCGGGTGTGCTCTATTGGCGCGAGCGACGACTGAGCGACGTGGCGAAGTGGCTGCGCGCAATCATGACGGGATTGCGTTTCGTTGTCGTATTTATTCTCGCGTTCCTGCTGCTCAGCCCGCTGCTGAAAACCGTGATGCGTGAAGTGGAGAAGCCGGTGATCGTCATCGCGCAGGATGCTTCGGAATCGCTGGCGACGGGAAAAGATTCGACGTTCAACAAAACCGAATACCCGAAGCAGTTCCAGTCGATGATCGATGCGCTTTCCGAAAAATATACGGTGCGCACCTACAGCTTCGGCGATCATTTCCGCGATACGGCGAAATTCAATTATCGCGATAAAGCAACGGATTTCTCCACGCTCTTCGACGAGATCGAAACGCGTTATTCGGATCGCAACCTCGGAGCCGTGATCGTGGCCAGCGACGGCATCTACAACCAGGGACAAAGCCCCGTGTATGCTGCAGAACGCATCAAAGCGCCGGTGTTCGCCATTGCATTGGGCGATACGACGGTGAAGAAAGATCTCGTGCTCACGAAAGTCGTACACAACCGCATCGCGTTTCTCGGCAATACGTTTCCGCTGGAAGTCGTCGTCGACGCACACCGCTGCAACGGCGCAAAAACTACGCTGACCGTCAGCAAAGGCGGACAAACGTTGTTCACGCGGCCGCTGGAGATTACGGCCGATCCGTTCAATACAACGGTGCCGGTGGAGCTGGAAGCGTCGTCATCAGGGCTGCAGAAATATACCGTTGCGCTCTCGCTGATTGACGGTGAGAACAACGTGCAGAACAACCGCCAGGATATTTTCATCGACGTGCTCGACGCGCGCGAAAAAGTGCTGATCGTCGGAGCAGCGCCGCATCCCGACATGGGCGCGATCAAAGAAGCGATCGAATCGAACGACAATTACCAGGTCGAAACGTATACGATCGATCAGTTCAACAAGCCGGTGAACGGATACAATCTCGCGATCCTGCACGGTTTGCCCTCCGACAATGCGCCTGCGCAGAAACTGCTGAATGATCTGGCTGCTGCGGGAATCCCGGTGTTCTACATCACCGGCGCAACGGGCAGATATATTTCCTTCAACGGGTTGAAAACCGGTGTGCAGATCCAGGCGGGCGGCAGCCGTTCCAACGATTGCGAAGCGGTGCCGATGCCGGATTTCCCCCTCTTCAATCTCAGCGAAAGCGCGCTGAATTACATCCCGAGATTGCCGGCCGCTGCGTCGCCGTTCGGAACGTTCCAGGTTTCGCCGGCCGCTACGCCGTTCATGCGCCAGAAGATCGGCACGCTGAAAACGGATTACCCGCTGTGGGTGTTCAGCCAGCAGGGCGATCGCAAAGTCAGCGTGTTCGTCGGTGAAGGTCTCTGGAAATGGCGGCTGCACGATTTCGCGGATCACGGCAACCACGACATCTTCAACGAGCTGATCGGAAAAACGGTGCAATACCTTTCCGTGCGCGAAGAGAAAAGTTTTTTCCGCGTCACCAGCAAAACGGATTACCGCGAGAACGAACCGGTGCAGCTCGAAGCGGAAGTGTACAACCAGAGCTACGAGCTGATCACGACTCCGAACGTTACGATCGACTTCATCGACGAGAGCGGCAAACGTTATCCCGGCGCGTTCACGCCTTCCGGGAAAGGTTATCGCCTTGACCAGGGACAGATGGCGGTCGGGCAATACAAGTACGAAGCGAAAACGAAAGTCGGCGACAAGACGTACACGCAGACCGGCCATTTCACCGTGAGCCCGCTGCTCGTAGAAATCTCCAACACGACTGCCGATCACCAGGTGCTGTTCAATCTCGCGAAACGCCACAACGGCGAAATTTTCCTGCCGTCACAGCTGGAGAAGCTCGTGCAGACGCTCAACGCCCGCGAAGACATCAAGCCGGTGATCTACAACCCGAAGAAGCTCGTCGATCTTGTGAACGAATGGTGGCTCTTCGCGCTGCTGCTCGTTTTCCTTTCCCTCGAATGGTTCATGCGCAAACGACACGGCGCTTATTAATTGAGGAGTATTTCGCCAGGCTTCGATACGCCTCCGGCTACTCAGCCTGACGAAATACTCCTCAATAAGACTTCTGAAAGATTTTCAAAATAACTCAGCCTGACGACAGCTACATTAGTTTGCTGGGTCAGGCTGAGTAGGCGTTAGGAAGGCGTGTGCGGCGCGCAGCCGTACCAAAGCCTAGACGAGCTCTTTCTTGCGGAAGCGCTCGGCAACTGCGGGTGATTTCGGGTTGCTGTAGTCGTAGAAGCCTTTGCCGGATTTGTCGCCGAGGTGGCCGGCGGTGACCATGTTGACGAGCAGCGGGCAGGGCGCGTATTTCGGGTTGCCGTAGCCGTCCTGCAGCACGCGAAGGATCGCGAGGCAAACGTCGAGGCCGATGAAATCTGCGAGGCGCAGCGGTCCCATCGGGTGGCCCATGCCGAGCTTCATGACAGTGTCGATCTCTTCAACGCCCGCGGTTCCTTCGTGCAGCGTGATGATCGCTTCGTTGATCATCGGCATGAGGATTTTATTGGCGACGAAACCGGGATAGTCGTTCACTTCGACGGGAACTTTTTCCAGCTTGCGCGACATTTCCATGACGGCGTTCGTTACTTCATCGGAAGTGGAGTAGCCGCGGATGACTTCCACGAGCTTCATCACGGGAACCGGGTTCATGAAGTGCATGCCGATGACCTGCTGCGGGCGTTTCGTAACGGCAGCGATTTTCGTGATGGAGATGGAAGAGGTGTTGGACGCGAGAATGGCGCTGGCCGGCGCGTTGGCGTCGATATCGCGGAAAATTTTCAGCTTGAGATCGACGTTTTCAGTGGCGGCTTCCACCACGAGGTCCGCGTTCTTCACACCCGATGCAAGATCGGTGGTGGGCGTGATGTTCGCGAGCGCCGCTTTTTTCGCGTCTTCGGTGAGCGAGCCTTTCGCTACCTGGCGGTCCATATTTTTCGTGATCGTCGCCATGCCGCGATCGAGCGCTTCTTTGGAAATATCGACAAGAGAAACGGCGTAACCATTCTGTGCGAATACGTGCGCAATGCCGTTGCCCATGGTGCCGGAACCGATAACAGTGATGTTTTTCATCTGGAAATGTTGGTGGTTTTGAGAAGCGTAAAGGTAATTTGCTAATGGGTTAATGTGCTAATGTGCTAATAAAAAATTCATGGCTTTAATCTTCTTCGCGTGAGGGATAGGAGCTGGCTGCCGTGCAGCGCGGATAGCCCGGTCCTGAAGGATCCCGGAGGGATTCCTTCAGGACACGCCCCAAAGAAAAAAATCTCCCGCAGCCTGCGCGCTTTTCTGCCAATGCAAAAGCATTAGCACATTAACCGCATTAACATTTCCGATAGCTATCGGAAAGCACATTATTTCCCCCGCCCTTGCACGACGATGAGCACGGTGTAGATGAGAATTTTGAAGTCGACGTAGAGCGACATGTTCTCGATGTAGAGCAGGTCGTATTTCAATCGTTCGATCATCTGGTCGACGTTTTCGGCGTAACCGTATTTCACCTGTCCCCACGACGTGATGCCGGGTTTTACTTTGTGGAGGTGACGGTAATGCGGCGCTTTCTGCACGATCTGGTCGATGAAGAACTGGCGTTCGGGGCGCGGGCCGACCATCGACATTTCGCCGATGAGCACGTTGTAGAATTGCGGCAGCTCGTCGAGACGCGTTTTGCGCATGAAACGTCCGAACGGCGTGATGCGCGGATCGTGTTGGCTCGAGAGCGCGGGACCGTTTTTTTCCGCGTCGGTGTACATCGAACGGAACTTGTGGATCATGAACGGTTTTCCGTGCAGGCCGATGCGCTCGTGGCTGTAGAAAACGGGACCTTTCGAAGTGAATTTGACGATGGCGGCAACGGTGAGATACACCGGCGAAAGGATCGTGAGCGCGAGGATGGAAGCGCCGACGTCGATGATGCGCTTGAGCGACTGCTGCCACGCGGGCATGATCTCGCGGTTCACTTCGATGAGCGGCGCGCCGTAGATGCTCGACATCTTCACCTGGCCGGAGAGAATGTCGTACATGTCGGGAACGATCTTGATGAGCACGCGCGTGTCGGTGACGGTGTTCATGATGCCGTTGAGGCGGTCGTGCTCCGAGGTTTCGATGGCGATGATGACTTCTTCCGCTTTGTTTTCTTCGATGATGCGATCGAGCTGTTCGACTTCACCGAGGTGCGGGATTTTCGCTTTCAGCTCGTGCGAATAACCGTTGCGCTCGTCCACGTGTACGAAGCCGACGAAGCGGTTGCCCCAGGATTTCGGTTGTGATTCGAGCTCGTTGAAGAGCTTCAGCGCATTGGCATTGGAGCCGATGAGAATGGTGTTGAAGCCGTATTTGCGGTTGCGGATGCGCGAGTTGGTGATGGTGGAGAGCACCATGCGGCCGAACGCGGTGAAGAGAAAATGCGTGATGAAAAGACGGCTGATCGAGAAGTAATACGCGCGGTAATCGGGCACTTCGTCGTCGAGCACGAGCACGAAGAAGATGACGAGCACGCCGATGAGCGTATGCAGGAAAGTTTGTCCCAGTTCCCGCAGTCGCGATTTGCGGAAGATGTTGCGGTAGGTTCCGGTGAGCGTATAAAACAACAGCCAGAAGCCGGTGACGCCGATGATGCCTTCCCAGAATTTCTGATCGTAAACGACGTGGATGGGAATGCCGAACTTGACGGACTCTAAGGTGACTTTACGATAGATGTAGAACAGTGTCCATGCGGCCGCCGCCGAAACCGTATCGCTCAGCACGTATTTGATGACCTGCCATGTACGGTTCATAAATGTTTACTTCAACAGCTTGATATTATCCAGGTAAACATACGCTCCCGAAGAAGCCGTCGTCTGCGTGGCGAAATAGATCTTATAGGGAGAGGTGGAAGGTGCGTTGGCGATCACGTCGGTTAAGCGGATGTAGATCTTGTTCCAGTCGGAGCTCGGCAACAGCAACATGTCCGAGAACAAGGATTATCGCGG
>CAMLEF010000049.1 GCA_946478675.1 uncultured Flavobacteriales bacterium
AGAACGGACGAATGTGAAAATCGATACCGCCCTGTTTTTTCGTGAGCGCCGTATCGGCCAGCAGCAAATAACGATCACCTTCCGCCACACCGATCGCCGTTGCATGATCGACACGGAAGAACACGAGCTGCGAGCCGTCGAGGCGCTGCCGTTTCCCGCTGGTGAAACTGAAGAGCAGCAGCAACACGCCGCCCAGCGCCACGTTCAGCCAGCGCACGCGCTTTCGCACAAGGAAGAACAGCATCGTGATGACGACCGCATACAGGAACAGCAATTCCAGCAATTGCCATTCCGCGCTGCGCAAAACCGATTGCGGCAGGCGCTCGATCCACGTGACGGAAAGATCGAGCAGTTGGATGCAGAAGACGAGAATCACTGCGGCCCATTTCGCTAAAAAAGCGATCGGCGAAAGAAGGAGAAAAGCGAGACCGGCATACATCGTGATCGTCGAAAGTGGAATGACAACAAGATTCGACAGCAGGAAATACGAAGGGAACTGCCGGAAGTAATACAGCCCGAGCGGAAACGTAAACACCTGCGCGACGATCGTGACGGTGACGAGGCTCCAGATCTGCTGCGTGATCCAGAAGCGCGGCTCCCAATGTTTTTCCAGGCGCGGCTGCAGCAGCACGATGCCGGCGACGGCGAGATACGACAATTGAAAACCGACATCGAGCAGCAGCAGCGGATCAATGAGCAAAAGGATCAGCGCGGAAGCCGCGAGCGAATTGAGAATGTGCGCTTGTCTTCCGAACGCTCTTCCGGCAATGACCACGCTGAGCATCGTCACGGAACGCAGCACCGAAGGACAAAGCCCGGTGAGCGCGGCGTAAAACCAAAGGAAGAAGAATTGAATGCCGATGCTGATCCATTTGCCGTATTTACGTTTTTCCAATGGCGAAAGCAGCTTCAGCAGCACGAGGTACACGAGCGCCACGTGCATACCGGAGACGGAAAGCACATGCAAGGTTCCCGACGCGCTGTACGCCTGCAGCAGTCCCGGGTCGAGATGATCGGAAGCGCCGAGGAGCAGCGCTGCGGCCACGCCGCCTTCGGGACCGTTGATGCCGTATTGCTGCAATTTGCCGAGGAAATAGCGTCGCAATTGCAAGGCCGAAGCTTTGAACCAGTTGCCGTTGCCGCGCGAAGTCATTCGCCATTCGCCGCTGCGCACGTACGATTGCCGGTACACATTTTGTCGCGCGAGCCAGCTGCGGTAATCGAACTCGCCGGGATTCTGCGGAGGAGGAATCGCTTTGGAAGCGGCGTGCAGCAGCAATTCATCGCCGTACTGCAATTGTGATGCGGCATCTTCCCGCGCGAGATACAGCATCAGCTTCCCGTCGCACGACTGCCATTGCGAAACGGAATCTTTCCATGCGAGCACTTCGACGCAGCATTTCACGCTCCGCTCCTTCTCTACCGGGTCGTTCAGTAAACGCACGAGAAATGCAGCTGTCTTTTCTTCCTTCGGAAAAACGATTGCGCGTGAAGAAGAAATTTCCTGCGAAGTGAGTGCTGCTCCCGAAAAGAAAAAGATGGTTGCGATAGTTACGCCGTCGAAGCCCGACCAGCTCAGTGAACGCCGCAGCAGTTTTCGCTGGTAAGCAAGCAGCGTGATCGCGAGAAAAATTCCGAAAAGAAAAACAGGAAGACCGATGTGGATTCCGCTCACATAAGCAAATGCAATACCGAGCGTCAACGGCAGCAGCAAACGAACCAGCGGAATGCGCGCGAAAAAAGGATTCATCGGAAGACGGCGAAACTAAATATCAGCGCGGCAATTAGCCGGTAGCAAACGTTTGTTGTCGGAAAAATTTTAGCGGAAGCGAAGGCCGGTTCAACTTCGCAACTTCATTTCCTTTTTAATAAATTACCTTGCTATTGTTTAAAAACCATCCGCTAAAAACTTCCCTTATGAAGAAACCGTTTCTTTTTGCGCTGCTGGTTTCCGCTCCGCTCCTGCTGCTCCAATTCGCATCATGCTCTTCTTCGCCCGATCAGAAACCCGTTCCTGCCGATACGACGAAGACAGCTGGCAACCCGACCTTCCTGCTACTATCCGACATTCATCTGAACACGTTCGACAGCACCTGCGACTACGGCGACGACACCGGCATTCAGCTCTGGAAAAATTTCCTGGCAAAAGCGGACGTCGTGCTTGCTGGTCCGCACGCGCCGTCGTTCATTTTGTACACGGGCGATCTGCCGGCGCATTACGATTGTTCTTCGGGCTGTTATCTCCCGCCCGACCAGCGCGCATCGCACAATGCCAATCTGCGTGCCATCCTGGAGGGCCTTCGCATGCTTTCGGAAAAACATCACAAGCCGCTGTTCTATCTCCCGGGCAACAACGATGCGCTCGCCGGCGATTATTATTCTTTTGCCGACGAAAAACAGCAGACTCCGCTCACGCTTGCTCCTGATCCGGCGGATCCTTTTCCCGCACTGAATGTTCGTCACGACGGGAAAGCGCCCTGCATGATTGCCGATCCGCATCCGCTCATGGGTTATTACTCTGCAGAACCGGTAGACGGACTTCGGCTGATCGCGCTGAACACGATCATTTTCAGTCCGAAGTTCACGACGGTCGACGGCAGCACCCCGGATTCCGACCGCGTGCAGGAGCTGAACTGGCTGGCCCTGCAGCTGAAAGAAGCGAAAGCGAAAAATGAAAAAGTGTACATCGCCATGCACATTCCGCCGGGCGTGGATGCCTACAGCGGCAAAAGCATGTGGGCCGACACGACGCTGGGCGATCGCTTTCTGTCGCTCACTGCGCAATACCGCAACAACATCTCCGGCATTCTTTACGGGCACACGCACATGGATGAATTCCGCCGGCTGTACGACCGCAACGGGGTAATGACGGAAGCCGCGATCTCCTGTCCCGGCGTAACGCCGCAGCACGACAACAATCCCGGGTTCAAAGTAGTCGCATACGACGCGTCGGACAAGGAGCTGCTGGATTTCACGACCTATTACACCACACCAGCAGGCGCAACCTGGGGCAACAACAGCTACACGTTCTACGCAGCATTCGACATCAGCGAAAAGAAAACGATTTACGAAGTGCTGAACGCAACACCATTCCAGGCGTTAGCCGACGGGATGAACACGATGTTCATGGTGAAGCACGGAATGCCGTCGTACAATACAGCGCGCGGGATCGATGTGAAGTTCGGGCAGTGAAATCAATTTGCTAATAAGTCAATTTGCTAATGTGCTAATGCGCACGGCCCGCCCCAAAAAGTAAACCGCAATGGCGCAAAGACGCAAAGAAGGGCGCAAAGCTTCAATGAAACTTTGCGCCCTTAGCGTCTTGCGGTTTCAATTCGTATCCGAAGCCTGCAGAAATTTCAACTACTGCGAAACATTAGCACATTGCCCGCATTAGCAAATTAGCAAATTCAATACACCGCTTTCTTCGCCGCCAGCAGCGTATTCTGCAGCAAACCTGTAATCGTCATCGGGCCTACGCCACCGGGGACGGGCGTGATCCAGCTGCATTTCGGAGCGACTTCATCGAACTTCACGTCGCCGTGCAATCGCCAGCCGGATTTGGTGCCGGGCGCATCGACGCGCGTGGTGCCGACGTCGATGATGACGGCGCCTTCTTTCACCATGTCCGCTTTCAGCCAGTGCGGCTTGCCGATAGCAACGACGATAATGTCGGCTTCGCGGGTGAATTTCGCAATGTCGGGCGTGCGGCTGTGCGTGAGCGTGACGGTGCAGTTGCCGGGATAGCTGTTGCGCGCGAGCAGGATGCTCATCGGCGAACCGACGATATGACTGCGGCCGACGACCACGCAATGTTTGCCGGACGTTTCGATTTTATTGCGCTCGAGCAGCTGGAGAATTCCGTAAGGCGTCGCCGGCAGGTAGCAGGGCAAATTGAGCGCCATGCGGCCGACGTTCACCGGGTGAAAACCATCGACGTCCTTTTTCGGATCGACGGCTTCGATGATCTTTTGTTCGTTGATGTGTTTCGGCAACGGCAGCTGCACGATGAACCCGTCAATCTCCGGATCATTGTTCAGCTTGTCGACGGTCGCGAGCAGTTCCGCTTCAGACGTTTTCTCATCGAGATGAATGAGCGTGGAACGAAACCCGATGCGATCGCAGGCTTTGACTTTGGCGTTCACATAAGTCACGCTGCCGCCGTCATTCCCCACCAGCACGGCAGCCAGGTGCGGCGCGCGTTTGCCGGTAGCGGTGAGCTGCTTTACTTCTTCCGCCAGCTCGGACTGGATGGTTTCTGCGATCTTCTTTCCGTCGATTAATTGCATCATGTGCGAAGATAAATAACAATTAGATGCTTGCTTCGGGTTGAAGGAGAGGGAAGCAGTCAAATCAGAGTGGGGGCATTCGGACATTGGGGCATTCGGAAATTCGGGCATTCGGAAATTCGTCGACTGCACTATTTGTTTAAGGGAACTGGCGGCTGTGGTTTGTAGGGGGCGTGACCGATGAAGCGGATGTAGCCATTTAACAGCTGGTGAATATGTTCCAGTTTGCTTTTCAAACGTTCGGCCGTGTTGACGGGAACAAGGTTTCTTGCTTTGGCTTTATCGATCCAACAAATGGTTTCCATTAATGAGCCGCGGGAGTAATAGCAGAATTGCTTATTCTCCTTGTAAAAAAAGCGGCCGTAGCCCTCGGCAATGTTAGCGGCGATGGAATCTGCGGAACGTACCAATTGCTTTCCGACCGTATCCTTTGCGAAATAATCCCATTTAGAAGTCAGGCCCCAAATCTCTTCTCCAATAGCCAGGCTTTCCTTGTAAACATTCAACGTATCAATCTTCATAACAAACAACAATAAAAACAAAAACATTGATCTAAAAATCGCCGCAAATGTAATTCCGAAATTCAAAAAAGCAAATCCATGAAAATAAAAACGGGCATCCGCCTTAAACGAATGCCCGAATTACCAAATGCCCGAATGCCCGTTTTTTTATCTCCGCATTTTCGGCATGTTCCGCATCATCTTCATCATCTGCCCTTTGTCCTGCATGATGCGCATCATCTTGCGGGTATCTTCGAACTGCTTCATGAGGCGGTTCACTTCCTGGATATTTCTTCCACTGCCTTTCGCGATGCGTGCTTTGCGGTTGCCGTTGATGATCTCGGGATGCTCGCGCTCGTCCGGCGTCATCGACTGGATGATCGCTTCGATGTGACGGAACGCGTTGTCGTCGATGTCGATGTCCTTGATCGCCTTGCCGACGCCCGGGATCATGCCCATCAGGTCTTTCACGTTACCCATTTTCTTGATCTGCTGCAGCTGGCCGAGAAAATCGTTGAACGAGAATTTATTTTTCGCGATGCGCTCCTGCAGTCGTTTCGCTTCTTTCGCGTCGAACTGCTCCTGCGCGCGTTCAACGAGCGTAACAACGTCGCCCATGCCGAGGATACGATCGGCCATACGCTCGGGGTAGAAAATATCGAGCGCATCCATCTTCTCGCCCATACCGACGAACTTGATGGGCTTGTTGACGACCGACTTGATCGAAAGCGCCGCACCGCCGCGGGTATCACCGTCGAGCTTCGTGAGGATAACGCCGTCGAAGTCGAGCTTGTCGTTGAAGGCTTTCGCCGTGTTCACCGCGTCCTGGCCCGTCATCGAGTCGACAACGAAAAGAATTTCATCGGGATTGATCGCCTGTTTCACCGCAGCGATCTCGTTCATCATCATCTCGTCGATCGCAAGACGACCGGCGGTATCGACAATGACAACGGAATTACCGTCCTGTTTCGCTTTCGCAACAGCGCGTTTAGCGATCCCGACAGGATCTTTCACATCAGGCTCAGCGTAAACGGGAATGCCGATCTGCTCACCGAGCACTTTCAGCTGGTCGACAGCCGCGGGACGGTAAACGTCGCAGGCCACGAGCAGCGGGGTCTTGCCTTTTTTCGTCTTGAGGAAATGCGCGAGCTTGCCCGAGTGCGTCGTTTTACCGGAACCCTGGAGGCCCGCCATGAGGATGACCGTCGGGTTGCCGCCGAGCTTGATCTCCGCCATCGTGCCGCCCATGAGGTCTTTCAGCTCATCGTGCGTGATCTTGACGAGCAGCTGTCCCGGCGAAACGGAAGTAAGTACGTTCTGGCCGAGTGCTTTCTCGCGGATATCGTCAGTAAATTTTTTGGCGACCTGGTAGCTGACGTCGGCGTCGAGCAGCGCTTTGCGGATGTCCTTGATCGTTTCCGCAACGTTGACTTCGGTGATCTTGCCTTCGCCTTTGAGGACTTTAAACGCTCTTTCGAGCTTATCGCTTAGATTGTCGAACATGATAATGGAAAATGGAGCACGAATTTACGAAAAAGTTGCGGGGTGCGGTGGTGCGGGTTGCGCGGGGGAAAACGTAATTAAAAATTGCCGGTGCGGTGAGAAAATCCGTGTAATCCGCGTAATTCGTGGCTTAATTTCTACGCGCGAAGCTGCAGCAGTAAAACGATAAACACAATAGAGATTGGGCGTGGCTCCGAAGTAATGCGGAGCATTTACTTTGGAGCCGGGCTATTCGCGCTGCACGGCAGCCTGCTGCTATCCCTCACGCAAAGAGGAAAGTTAAGTCTTCAGAATATCACGAAGCTGGGTCCGGATGTCGGACAAGTCATCAAAGGCATTGTCAATGATCCATTCGCAAAGTTTCACGGAATGCGTGATCTTATCGAAGGCGACTCGTCCTTCTGTCAATTCAGCAAAAAGCCGGTCAAGCAGTTTGGCACCGTCCACTTCACGCAGCCAGTCCTCTTCCGATTTTCCGGTTTTCAGTTCTTTCGGGAAATAAGCGACTTTCCATTTATTGCTTTCCAGCCACTCCACAATTTGCGCTTTGGAAATTTTCTCACCGAATTCTTTTAGCACAACTGTGATCGCATCCGGATTAAGGAGATAATTCTCGAACATTTTGCGTTGGGTAAAAATGACTTTACCACTGCTTTGACGGATAGCATCATCCATTTCCTTTGCCGTCCGATTCTCACGATCAAAATAAAACCCAACAGCAGGCGGCATTAGGCCTTTCCCAGTACTGAGTTTCTTGTAAATATCCAGCGCACTTTTCAAGTGCTTCTTCTCAAAATCACCGGTATTTTTTACTGCGAGGATTGTCGTCCCCATCAGCGAAAGTCCTTCCTCCTTCTCCACGATCTTCGGGAAACACAATTCTTCAGTCTTCCCTTCCACCCATAAAATATTGTCCGCACCGAATACATCCGACAGCTTCGCACCGATTTCAGCGAGATAAAGTCGCTGGTTATTGGTTTCTCGTACATCTACTTCTTCGATCACACTTTGCGCATTCTCGTACTTAACAATGTTGATCGTTTGCGGATTGGCGGCCGCAATTGTCGAAGGTGCGTGCGAAGAAATGATGAATTGGTGCTGCGGATGTTCCTTGAGGATTTCGACCAACTTGCGTGCAGCGCCGGGGTGGAGGAAACTGTTCGGCTCGTCAATGATGATAACTTTGGGAATATTTGAGGTCAAAACAACGTAGAGAATAGCAAGAACTTGACTAATGCCTGTACCACATTTATCAAGTGACACAACTAAGTCATTACGTTCCAACTCTATTTTTTCGTTCCAAACAACAACTTGGACATAATTATTATTAACTGGTCGAACTGTTACTTGATGTACTTGAGGAAAGACCCGACGAACGAATTTATTATAACGATCAAATTGCACAATATTCCCTTGCATAATATTTAGCACTTCGGGTAAATTTGATGCATCTTGACTAAGTATCATATTTGTCCCAATACTGCACGAACCTATATTCATCCTCTCTGCTTTAAATGAATAGATTCTCTGAATTAAGCTTTTTAACACAATCTCTGACAGTTTCTCAAATGTTCGAGGATTGATAATACTAACATTCTCTTTATATAAATAAGGGGGAGTTCCCTTAATAGACAGAGACACTAAAGTCTCTGTCTGCTTTTCATTTTTGGAAAAATATGAGTCTACTATATTTTCGTTTCCATCAATGTTACCCGCAATACAAACCGGATCGTCAAATGAGTCAATAAAGATTGATGCTGAAATGCGCTCATAAATATGATCTCTGGTTAAAGACAATAACCGCTGAATTTCATTAGCATTTTCGATGGAAAATTCATCCAAATTGGAATTAAATACATAATCATATAATTCACGCCTTTCGATATTAACTTTAAAGGCCACAACAGACTCCTCTGACGGCACATAAATTGTATTTGGGATAGAAAAAGTGCTTCGATGAGGGACATTATTAAATTTCAAACTCAACAACTGCAGTAACGCCGACTTACCGGCATTGTTCTGTCCCGTGATCACATTCATACCTGGCGTCAAACAAATCGTCTGCGGCTGGTAAAAGCTCTTGTAATTCTTTACTGTGACTTCCGACAAATACATATGAAAGGCGTATAGGGTTAGTGATTTTCTAAAATTAGTTAAAGAACCTTTCCCTGTCAATCGCCAAAAGAACCAAACCTCCAATCGATCCATTCATCCCCGCAAAAGATCGAAAAGTGAAATTCATGCGGTGAAGTAGTCTGCAACTTTGCTACGGAAACAGTAACAAAAACAGACCATGAACCGCTTCATTCAATACAGCCTTACCATCGCCGCCGCCGGTGTTTTTTACATGTGCGGTGATGACGTCGACAAAAAGAACGGCGATTCGACGGCTTCTTCAGGTGAAGAGAAAGTCAATCTTCCCGGCGACAATTTCGACCTCTACGCCGCGCTCGATGCTTTCAAATCTTCTAAGAATCTCGAAGCATTCGAAAAAAAGCTGAACGACAAATCCGGCAAGATCAATAACCTGGACCTGAACGGCGACGGCAAAGTCGATTACGTTCGCGTCGTTGACCATAAAAAAGATAACGCGCACACGATCGTGCTCCGTGTTCCTGTCAGCAAAAAGGAATCGCAGGACGTCGCGGTGATCGAGATCGACAAGAAAGACGACAAGACGGCTTACTTACAAATCATCGGTGACGAAGAATTGTACGGCAAAGATTACATCGTAGAGCCGAAGCCGAAAGAAAAAGCCGCCGGCTTTGTCGTCGCAACCGCAGTCGGCGTGAACGTGTGGTACTGGCCGTGCGTTACCTACATCTATTCGCCGGATTATGTCGTCGTGTACGAATCACCGTATTACTACGATTATTATCCCGCATGGTGGGAACCGTACCCGGTCGTCGCTTACGAAGTGTATTACCCGGTTGTGTATCCGTACCACGAATACTATTATCATCCCGACGGCTATCGCTTCGTGGAGGTGCACGAGCATTACACGTACCGCGAACGTTACGAATCGCCTTACGTGCATGAGCATCGTCACGAGCTCGTAGCGCCCGGCGGTGCACGTGAGCCGAACGGAAACGCATACGGTCCCAATAATCGCCGGTCGAACGACGGACGCGCGATCCCGGTTCCTGGCAACGGCAACCACGACAACGGACGCAATGCCCGCGGCGGACAGCAACAAGCCATCCCGACACCGGGAGGAAACCGCCATCCGCAACAGGGCAACAACACACGCAGCGGCAATCACGGAAAAGCCATCCCGGCGCCCGGCGGCAACCAGCGCACGATGCCGCAGCAACATTCTAATCAGCGGACGCAACAGCAGGCGCCGCAACAGTCCGCTCCTATTCCGCACCCGCAAAACAATCAGCGTGTGACGCCCGGCGGTCACCAGGGAATGCCGCCGCAACAGCAACGCATGCCGGCTCCACAACAACCGCAACCGCGCGCCATTCCTACTCCGGGTGGCAATGCGCCCCACGGCGGTGATCATATTCCGCAGGCGCCGGTCCCGCACCCGGGTGGCGTAAATCCCAATGGCGGAAGCGGCGGTGGCGGCATGCATCGACCGCGATAAGCAACAAAGATTTTTGTGAAAGCACAGATCCCTCCGTGAAGAATGAAGCGTGCAGTTGGTTGGGGTTTGTGCTTTCCATCTATAAAGAAAAACGCTGAACCGGAAATTCCTGGTTCAGCGTTTTCTATTTATAGAATGAAAGACTGCTACATGCGCTCGGGAACTTCGATGCCCAGCAGGCTCATGCCGGTTTTGATCGTGCGCGCGATGGTCACCGATAACGCGAGACGGAAATTGCGGAGCGTGGCATCTTCCTCTTTCAGCACGGGACAAACGTCGTAGAACTGGTTGAAGGTTTTCGCGAGATCGTACGTGTAATTCGCAATGAGCGCGGGCGAATAGCTGTTGGCCGCTTCCTTCACCGCAGCGGGGAACGCATACAGCAAACGCAGCAGCTCTTTTTCTTTTGCGTGAAGCGCGAGCGAGGTGGATAATTTCGGAAGCTTGTCGAGCTCCGATTTCCGCCAGATGCTCCGGATGCGCGCGTGCGTGTACTGGATGAACGGGCCGGTGTTGCCGTGCAGGTCGATGCTTTCTTTCGGATTGAAGAGCATCTTCTTTTTCGGATCGACTTTCAGGATGAAATATTTCAGCGCCGCCATGCCGACCATGTGCGCGAGCTTCAGCTTCTCCTGCTCGTCCAATCCTTCGATGAGTCCTTTCTCCTGTGCGAGCTCGTACGCATCCTTCTCCATCGTGTCGATGAGATCGTCCGCATCGACCACCGTGCCTTCGCGCGATTTCATTTTTCCTTCCGGCAATTCGACCATGCCGTACGACAAATGAAAAAGTCCGTCCGCCCATTCGTGGCCGAGCTTCTTCAGCGAAACTTTCAGCGTCTTGAAGTGATACTCCTGCTCGTTACCGACGACGTAAATATGTTTGTCGAACGGAAATTCCTTGTGACGTTCTTCTGCCGTTCCGAGATCCTGCGTCATGTACACCGAAGTACCATCACTGCGCAGGAGCACTTTCTCATCGAGACCTACATCAGTGTTGTTAATGATAACTGCACCATCGGGACGTTTCTGCAGCACGCCTTTCGCGAGACCTTCTTCCACGATGGTTTTCCCGAGGAGATACGTCTGCGATTCGTAATACGTTTTATCGAAATCGACGCCGAGCTTTTTGTACGTCAGCGCGAAACCGTCGTACACCCAGCCGTTCATCATCTCCCAGAGGCTGCGCACATCTTGATCGCCGGCTTCCCATTTGCGGAGCATGTCCTGCGCTTCTCGAATCGGAGGCAGTTGATTTTTTATCTCTTCAAATACCTTTTCAAAATCATTTCGCTCATTATCATCAAAAAGATATTTAGGATTTCGACCTCGAATAGCTTCTATTGCTTGCTTATAAGTTTTATTTAAAATTTTTGCTTCGAGAACGTTCTGATTTTCTTCGACCCAAGCCTCAAACCCTTTTTCAGCTATAAACTGACCATCTTCCTCCGAAAAGGTGGGTTTATCATCACTATCAGACCAGTTTTCTAACATAGTTTCTAATGCACCCATCAATGCCAGTAACTGATCTCCGTCGTTCATTCTATTCCTAAGCAATAGTTTTGTCGCAAGTTCCTTTGCATAGGCTAACTCCCTTTTATACCATTGATCAAACCTCACGTAATACTTTCCGACGAGATGATCGCCTTTCATTCCGGCAGAAGCGGGCGTTTCGCCGTTCCCGAATTTTTTCCAGGCCAGCATGCTCTTGCAAATGTGAATACCCCGGTCATTGACCAGGTTCACTTTCATCACTTTATTGCCGGCCGCCTTCAGTACCTCGCTCACCGAATACCCCAACAGGTTGTTCCGGATGTGCCCGAGGTGAAGCGGTTTGTTCGTGTTGGGTGAGCTGTATTCCACCATCACAAACGGGCTGGTTTCGGTGATCAGCTGCATTCCGAATGCCTCATCGGTCGACATTTTATCGAATTCCTTCAGCCAGAACTCGTCGCTGATGACCAGGTTGAGGAAGCCTTTGACCACGTTGAAGCGGGTGACTTCAGGCGTATGTTC
Source organism: uncultured Flavobacteriales bacterium (assembly GCA_946478675.1). The sequence goes on from CAMLEF010000049.1 coordinate 11,900, forward strand.
CTGTAAATAAGCGCCAATCGCCTGTCCGGCCTGTTCCGGCCCTTTGCCCGACATTTTCACATACGGAAAAACGACCAGCGTAATATCGCCTTCGAACTGCGGGTTGGTGCGCTGGAAAGTAACGGATGCGGGTTCGATGGTTTGGCCGAAAAGTGCGTGAACGGCTTTGGCTACCTGGTGGGAAATGAGGGATTCTAAGGATTTCATAAATGCGAATAGGATGCGTCAGGTGGTCAATTGCGCGACCACTTTGGTCAGGATCTCGAAAGTATTCTCCGCCATCAGGTTCTCTTTGTCCAGCGTCGGGTTGACTTCACAGACTTCGAAACAGCAGACTTTTTCATTCTGGATGAGGCGGACGAGCAATGATCCGGCTTCTTTCTCCGTGATGCCGTTACGGACAGGCGTACCGGTTCCTTTGGAGATGGAAGAGTCCATGCTGTCGACGTCGAATGAGATGTAGATATGGGTGCATTCACGCAAATAAGCCAGCGTATCGCGGGCAATGCGCTCGACGCCGAACTGCTTGACGTGCCCCGTCTTGAACCATTTGATCCGGTATTTATCGACCACGCTCCGCTCTTCCGGTTCGAAGTCGCGCATGCCGATATAAACGAGGTCGCTGAACCGGATCTTGGGTGATTGGCCCGTGATGAGTGTCTTCATCTCCTCCCAGCTCCGGATCGTCTCTTCGTCGGGGTGGTTAACGATGTTCTCGGTATTATCCACACCCAATGAGATTGCCAACGGCATCCCGTGCATGTTGCCGGAAGGCGTGGTGTAAGGCGAATGGATATCCGCATGAGCGTCGATCCAGATCACCCCGAGGCGGACGTTATCGGCGCCAAAGCGGGCGTTCAACGTGTCCCGCAGACCGGCAATTGTCCCGGCTGCCGTGCTGTGGTCGCCGGCAAGAATGATGGGAAATTCGCCGGCATCGATGGTTTTGCGGAGCTCTTTGCCGAGCCGTTCGCAGACCCGCTGCAGTCCTTTAATGTATTTGGCGTACTTGCCGCCTGCGTTTTCAAAAAGCAGCTGGTTTTCCGTCGGGACTTCCACGGTGCGGGTGCGCCGGAAGACGTCGCTGCCGTAGTCGAGCGCAGCAATTTTGATGGCATCGGGGCCTAAACTGGCACCGCGGGTTCCGGCGCCGATCTCTGATTTGACCTCGATGAATTTAATCTTGCGGTTGGCCATAATAATCGCGTTTAAACGTCGATCGTATTATCCAAGTCACTTACATTTGCATTCTTCTGCCGAAGTAAGTGAGTTACTTTACAAATTTTTAACCTGAACCATGGAGAATACCTATCAAAACCTGATTGAACAGACGTTCAATTTCCCCCAGGAAGGTTTTGCAGTCGCTGATAACGAACTGTACTTCAATGACATTCCATTAATGGATATCATCAAGAAGTACGGTACCCCACTTAAAGTTACCTACCTCCCCAAAATCAGCCAGCAAATCCAGAAAGCCAAGCGTTTATTCAACGTGGCGATGGCAAAGGTTGATTACAAAGGTAGTTATACCTACTGTTATTGCACGAAAAGCTCTCACTTTTCCTTTGTCCTGGAAGAAGTGCTGAAGAACGACGTGCATATCGAGACCTCATCCGCCTACGATATTTACATCATCAAAGAGCTGATTAAGAAAGGGTTGATCACCAAAGACCAGTACATCGTGAGCAACGGGTACAAGCGCAAGAACTACCAGCAGCTGATCACGGAACTGGCGAATGACGGCTACAATATGCTGCCGGTCCTCGACAATAAAACGGAGATCGACTACTACATGAAGCATGTGAAAGCGCCGAAAATGAAGCTGGGCATTCGTATCGCTTCGGAGGAAGAGCCGAATTTCCAGTTTTATACTTCACGCCTCGGCATCCGTCACAGCGAGATCGTCCAGTTTTACAAGGAAAAGATCGAGAACAACCCGAAGTTCGAGCTGAAAATGCTCCACTTCTTCATCAATACCGGCATCAAGGACACGATCTACTATTGGACCGAACTGGCCAAGTGCCTGAAGGTCTATTGGGAGCTGCGACGCATTTGCCCGACGCTGGATTCGCTGAACATCGGCGGAGGTATGCCGATCAAAACGTCCCTCGGCTTCGAATACGACTACGAATACATGATCGAAGAGATCATCAGCCAGATCAAGAACTTCTGCGACAACAACGACATCCCGGAGCCGAATATCTTCACCGAGTTCGGGTCATTTACCGTTTCCGAAAGCGGCGCCGCGCTCTATTCCGTGGTAGACATGAAGCTGCAGAACGACCGCGAGCTCTGGTACATGATCGACAGCTCCTTCATCACCACGCTCCCGGATACCTGGGGCATCAACCAACGCTTTATCCTGCTGGCCATAAATCATTGGGAAAAAGAATACCAGCCCGTCAACCTCGGCGGCATGACCTGCGACTCCATGGACTATTACAATACGGAAGCGCATGCCAACAACGTGTATCTCCCGCGGGTGGCGCCCAACAGCAAGCAGCCGCTTTACATCGGTTTCTTCCACACCGGCGCATACCAGGAATCGCTCGGCGGCTACGGCGGCATTCAGCATTGCCTGATCCCGGCGCCCAAGCACGTGATCATCGACCGCGATGAAGATGGTGAAATCGTGACGCACCTGTTCTCCAAAGAACAAAGCTATAAGTCGATGCTGAAGACCCTGGGTTATTAATCAGCAGACTTTCAGGCATAAAAAAAGCTCCGCAAATTGCGGAGCTTTTTCGTAGAAATGGGATATAAATTAAGCTAACCGTACGTTAACTGCATTCAGGCCTTTTCTTCCTTGTTCGACGTCGAAAGTGACTTCGTCGTTCTCACGGACCTCGTCTTTCAGACCCGTGACGTGGACGAAGATTTCTTCGCCATTTTCGTTCGATTTGATAAAGCCAAAACCTTTAGCGTTATTAAAGAACTTTACTACTCCATTTTTCATTGTAACTGATTGTTTTGTTATTATTATAGCCTAAAGGTAGTCAAATAGTCAGGCGAACCGCCTTTTATTTCCACAATTTTTCCCATTTCGCGAAATTTAGATTACAAACAACTGATTATCAGCACGCCTATTTTTCGCAAGCTCGTTAACGTTGTTGAAAAATTTTGAAATCGCAGAAAACAAAGCGTAAATCGTAAATCATTTATCTCTACCTTGCCGCGTCCGATCGAAAAATATCGGGCATTAATCGACCCAAACCCGTTCGGCCGGAAGGATTTATGAGACTTCGCCTGCTGCTTTTCCTTACAGTTTCCGCATTTGCATCTTCCTGTTCTGATTTCTTCAAAAAAGACATCAAAGAAGGCGTTATCGAATTCAAAGCTGAGGCTGTGGATTCGAAAGACCATGCTTCGATGACGGTTCCGGATAAAATGGTGGTAAAATTCAAGAATGATTATTCTGCTGCCGAGCTGGAAGCCGGTCTTGGTTTTGCCAAGATGAAATTCATTTCGGATCCCGTCAAAAAGGAATTCCGCAGCCAGGTTTTCTTCTTCGAAAAACGCCAGAGCATCATGCAGATGCCCGAGATCGAGAAGACGAACTATTATTATCCCGATTACGACGTCGAGTACGCGAAAGATTCCAAAGAGATTGCCGGCTACAAATGCAAAAAGGCGATCCTGAAATTCAAAGACGGCTCGGCCCCGGTCGAAGTCTGGTACACCAAAGATATCGCCATCAAAAACCCGAACTGGTCGAATGCGTATTACAAAGTCGACGGCGTATTGATGGATTACAAGCTCAAGAAATACGGCCTCGAACTTCATTTCACCGCCACGAGCGTTTCCGAAGCGACCATCGACGACAGCTACTTCAACATTCCCACGGAGTATTCGATGGTGAAGAATATCGAGCTGGAGAAAATGTTCTCCGGGTTTTACGAATAGTTCTCCATCGGCAATGCAACTTTTGTAATCATTGCTATTTCCCTTTTCTGCTTTCAGGAGATATCTTTTTTTTCGGTTCAGCCGGATTCTTTCGGCAGGCTGCGGGAGACGAATCACTACCACTTAAGACACTTAAATGCACTTAAGCGCACATCCGGCACACATTACATTCCCTCGCAACACCGCAACACGCAACTCCGCACCTCTGCACCCAATAATTCAATATAAACAGCGTTTCGTTCATAACATCTCCTCCTTTTGCCGCGCCCCGCATAGGCATTGGGTAATTTTGATGGATTAGTATGGCGAAATTCCCAATGGCCGAAAAGGAACCGGAAAAAAAAGTCAACCGACTGCGTAACGAGCTGAAAGACCAGCCCGAAGCCCCGCGTCCGTCGAAGAAGCCCCGCAAAGAAGAATCGCCCGACCTCGATATCGAAGAGGACGAAGGCCCGGTCGTCAACCGGATCCGTGAGAAGAAAAACACGGAGAAGCCTGCCCCGGAAAAAACAGCAGAGAAAAAAGCCGCATCCGCACCGAAGCCGAAGAAAAAAGGCCCCGGCCCGCTTCGCAATTTCATCGTACGCCTTCGCACCGATGAAAAGCTGCACAAGATCATCGGCGCGTTCCTGCTTTTCATTATTACGCCGTACCTCACCGTCGCTTTCATCTCCTACTTCTTCACCTGGCAAACCGACCAGGATAAAGTCATGGGACCGCTCGGTGCGCTGCTATCCGGCGAAGTGCAGGTCACCAACGTGCTCGGAAAATTCGGCGCGCTCCTCTCGCACATTTTCATTCACAACTGGTTCGGCGTAACGTCGTTCTTCTTCCCGGTGCTTTCGCTGCTCGCAGGATTGCGACTGCTTTCCGGCACGAAGCTGCTGCCTATCGGTAAAACGTTTCGTTTCGGATTGTTCGCGCTCGTTTTCGGTTCCGTTACGCTCGGCTTTATTTTCCGCGATAATTTCTTCTACCTCGGCGGTGTGTTCGGCTTCGAGATCAGCTCCTGGCTGAACGGCGTCGTCGGTGCGATCGGAACGGGATTCCTGCTGCTTTTCACGCTGCTCGTTTTCCTGATCGTGACGTTCAACATGTCGTTCAAATTCTTCAACCGCAAGCCGCAACCGGAACTTGTTGCTGAAGAAATTGCGGAAGAGCCTTCGCTGAAGAATACGATCGTTACGCCATTGCAGGAAGACGAAGAATATTCCGACGAAGAGATCGGCGAACCCGAGCTTGTCGTTGTTCCTCCTGCTGAAGAAAAAACGGAACCTGTTGCAGAAGTTGCGCCGCCCGTTGAATTGCCGGTGGACGAAAAAGAAGAACAGGAACCTGCCATCGAGCTGCCCGTAGAAATTGCGGAGCCCGTCGTTACCACCGATCTTTCCGATGGCGATGTGCAATTTACCGTCGAGAAAAAAGAAGAAACCGGCGAGCTCAGCGCCGATGAGATCGAAGCCAAAGTCAGCGATCTTGTTTCGCAATTCGGCGAATACGATCCGACACTCGATCTTTCCGGTTACCAGTTTCCGTCCATCGACCTGCTCGAAAGCTACGGCGGCGGAAAAGAACCGAACGTCAATACCGAAGAGCTCACGCTGAATAAAAACCGTATCGTCGAAACGCTCGGCAACTACGGCATCTCCATCGACAAGATCAAAGCGACGATCGGGCCGACAGTGACGCTATATGAAATTATTCCCGCAGCGGGCGTGCGTATCTCGAAGATTAAAAATCTCGAAGACGATATCGCGCTGAGCCTTTCTGCGCTCGGCATCCGTATCATCGCCCCGATTCCCGGCAAAGGAACGATCGGTATCGAAGTGCCGAACCTGAACCCGGAAATGGTGCCGATGCGCGCGCTGATGGCGTCGGAGAGATTCCAGAATACGAATTTCGATCTGCCGGTGGCGCTGGGTAAAACGATTTCGAACGAGATCTTCATCGCCGACCTTTCCAAGATGCCGCACTTGCTGATGGCAGGCGCTACGGGCCAGGGTAAATCGGTTGGCTTGAACGCGATCCTGGTTTCGCTGCTGTATAAAAAACACCCGGCGCAGATCAAGTTCGTGCTCGTTGATCCGAAGAAAGTCGAGCTGACGCTGTTCAACAAGATCGAGCGTCACTTCCTCGCGAAGCTGCCCGATTCCGCCGAAGCGATCATCACCGATACGAAGAAAGTCATCAACACGCTGAACTCGCTTTGCATCGAGATGGACACGCGCTACGACCTGCTGAAAGAAGCGCAGGTGCGGAACATCAAAGAATACAACGCGAAGTTCATCCAGCGCAAGCTCAACCCGAACAACGGCCACCGCTATCTTCCGTACATCGTGCTGGTCGTTGACGAGTTCGCCGACCTGATCAAGTGTGGCGGGCTCGGTGACGTATCTGCCGCGCTG
>CAMLEF010000050.1 GCA_946478675.1 uncultured Flavobacteriales bacterium
TCACATTACGTGTGCCGCCCCTCCGGGGCTCTTCATTTGATTATCTCGTTTTCTAAGTGTGTCGTCCCTCCGGGACTATTGAACGCTTTCCTCAGAATAGTTCAATTTTGAATGTGATGGCACGTGCGCATCAGCACATAGCGAGCGGAGCATATTAACTTCATCCGCACATTTCTCAGTTAACATTCTTTAGCGGACGAAATCATTTTACGGACAAACGTTTTTCGGAGCCGTACGTCTCTGTGAAAAGCGCTTGATGAAATCTTCATTTTTGCTCAGCCTTCATATGCTGACGGGGCTCAAAAGCCGGCAATAGCGAAGCGAAATCGGTGTAATTTCGTATTCTCTCCTATGGCCGTCCAACAACTCGATCTCGACCTTCTTCCGCTCTCTTCGTGGATGCCGAATGCACGGCGCAAGCTCATCATTGCCGGTCCGTGCGGTGCAGAAACCGAAGACCAGGTGATGGAGACGGCGCGCGCGATTGCGAGGATCGGCAAAGTAGCATTGTTCCGCTCCGGCGTCTGGAAGCCGCGCACACGGCCCGGCGCATTCGAAGGCCTCGGTGAAACCGCGCTCGGCTGGCTGCAGCAGGTGAAAAAAGAAACGGGTCTGCCAGTGACTGTCGAAGTAGCTACTGCAGAACACGTGGAGCTCGCTTTGCGTTACGGCGTCGATGTGTTGTGGATTGGTGCGCGCACGACGGTGAACCCGTTTTCGGTGCAGGAAATTGCAGATGCTTTGCAGGGCGTCGACGTGCCCGTGCTGGTGAAAAACCCGGTGCATCCCGATATCCAGCTGTGGATCGGGGCGCTCGAACGCATCAACCGCGCAGGCATCAAAAAGCTCGGCGCCATCCATCGCGGGTTTCACACGGCGATCAAATCGCAATACCGCAACGCGCCGATGTGGGAGCTTGCCATCGAATTAAAAGCGTCCTGCCCGCAACTTCCGCTCATCTGCGATCCCAGCCACATCAGCGGCCGCCGCGATCTCATCGAAGAAGTCGCACAGCGCGCGCTCGACCTCGACATGGACGGGCTCATGATCGAAGCGCATCGCGATCCTGCCACCGCGCTCAGCGATGCCGCGCAACAACTCACGCCTTCCATGCTCGCCAACCTGCTCGATAAGCTCGTCATTCGCGATGCGTCGATCGGTGATGCGGGCTTCGAGCACATGCTGAGCACGCTGCGCGAAGTGATCGACGAGATCGACCAGGAAATGCTCCAGGCGCTCGGGCGACGCATGCAGGTGGTGGAACGCATCGGCGAATTCAAGCGCGATCACAGTGTCACCATTCTCCAGATCGACCGGTGGCTGGAAATTCTCCGCACACGCACGCAGGCCGGCGAATCACTCGGCATCGATCGCGACATCGTGGTGGAGCTTTGCCAACTGCTGCACAAAGCTTCGATCCGCAGGCAGACGGAAGTGATGAAGCGCGAAGAGTAAATTTTTCCGGCTTCTATTCTTATACACACGGTTTGCCTGAAAATGTCAATGCAAACTCTGGTTCGGAACGACTTCGGCCGGCGTTTACACGTTCAACGGTGTTTCCTTTGAGAAGTTCGCTTTCCCGGTGAAACCGTAATTATTGAACCACATAGAAACATAGAAAATATAGTTACTATCTATGTGCGTCTATGTCCCTATGTGGTTCATTTTTTATCACTCCGCTTTCGCCAGCTGCCTCGTCCACACTTTATCTCCCGCGGTTACGCGCAGCAGGTAAACACCCGCAGGAAGATCCGCTGGCGGTTGATACGTGAAGATTTGCTGCCCGCCGCCATTGTGCATTTCCTGCTTCGGCGACGACACTGTTTGTCCAAGCGCGTTCACCAATTCGATGCGCACGTTTTCCGGTTGCGGCAGATAAATGCTCAGCTGTATGCCGTCGGTGAACGGGTTCGGATACGCATTCACGTTTGTCGCTGACGAAGTATTTTCAGCAACACCAACCGCGCCGCAGCTCGACACGCCGGGCATGTTCGCATCCATCCAGGAAATGCGGCGACGGATCCACGACTTGAGCGAATCGACTTCTTCCTGGTACGACTGCCGCGGCGCTTCCACTTCCGGCGTTCCGGTGGCCACGCCCATATTTCCCCAATAGAGATAATGACGGGCCTGCGCTTCGCTGGAATATTGCGCAACCGAATCCATCCAGTGGAAGATCGCCGTCGTATCGAGCAGCGTGCCGCGTAATTCGTTCCAGCGGCAATGCAATTCATTCGCATACGTCGAATCCTGCAGCAGTCGCACGTACCAGCCGGTGCCGTATATATCGGGATTGCAATCGTTGATGTGATACGACCAGCCGCTGCCGTCCGTCGCCTGGAAAATGGAACAATCCCAGATGTCTTTCCATGCCCAGTCGAAATCCCACACCGGGCCCGCTTTCATTTTGCCGATCGTGCCGTTCGCGTTGTCTTTCTCCTTGTAGAAATAAACGCTCTTCTTAAAACCGTCGACGTTGCGCGACAATTCATTCACGATCCAGTAATCCATGAACGAACGAATGCTGATGTACTTGCGATAACCATTCGTTGTATCGGCGAAATTCGGACCGTACAACGCCGTCTCGTAATCGTTGACAAACGTCTGGATGTAATTCTGCTGCTGCGGCACGATGACTGCCGGCTTCGGATAGAAATACACCATGTGAACGTCGAAACCCGGATGATCGATCGGGCTGTAGCCGAGTTGCCAGGAATTCGTGTTGTCCCAATAATCCGTCTTGAGAATGTAGCCGCCGGAAACATCAGGCCACGTCGTTTCAACCGCATCGAGCTTCGCAATGTCGACCCGGTTCGCATCGCGCTTGATCGTTTCCGTCAGCGCATACACGCCCTGGTATTCGCCGTTGACAACAACCTCGCACAGCTGCGAGCGCGGCGCCCAGTGTCCCATCTGCTGGAACATGTAATACGAAAGCGCATTCCGCATGAACGATTTGTCGTTGTACATCGCGATGAGGCACCAGTCATTTTCCGCGGGCATGCCGAGCAGCGATGCATCGACGCCGTTGCCGTTGATGTCGCGCGTTTCGAAATCGTACGGCTTCTGCGGAAGCCCTGCCGAATAATTTCCGCGGATCTCGATACCGATTTTGCCGTTGTAATTGTTGAACGGATCGGTCATGTGGTTGCGAATGCCGACGCCGTTGTAGATGATGCCCATGTCGGCCGTGATCTTGCCGGTTTGCTGGATCGTTTGATTGTTCGTGTTGATGACGACGATCGGCATGTTTGAATCGTGAAACGAGAAATACGTCGCGGGATTGTTGCCGAACGTAATGCTCCAAGAAATCACGTTGCCTACATCCTGCGCCGCCTGGTCGATCACACGCAGCGTCCACGTGCCGTTGCCGTTCTGCCCGTTGTTCACGAGGCCCAATTGTCCCTGCGCTTTGAACGTTCCGGTAAATGGAGGCGAACCCGCCGCAATAGATGTGGCGCCGGCATCGTTGAAGCAGGTGTTCGTATAATCGTCGCCGCCGCCGCCGTTCGAATTGCTCAGCGTCGTCGTGGTTCCGTCGGGTGCGATGAGCTCGATGAGCAAATCACCGTCGTACGTATGCGTGAGGTTGATGCAAACCGTTTCGAGCCCGAACGTATTCGTGTCGATTGTCGCGGGATTGAGGCCGGTAACGTTCAACGGAAAATCGTTTGTGGTTGCATCGTTGATCGCACCACCGCCGCCCGTGAAGGTTTGTGCAGCGAGCGCGCCGGAAAAGAGAAATGCGAAAACAGGAAGAAGTTTTTTCATTGGTATCGCGTAGGAGTTATTCGGATTTGATGACTTGACGTGTCCAGGTGGAATTGCCGGCTTTCACGCGCAGGAAATAAATTCCCGGCGCCAAATCAGCGGACGGCGTAAACGTGATCGTCTGCGAGCCGCCGTTGTGCGTCACCTGCTGCGACTGCTGCACTTCACCGAGCACATTCACGAGCTCGAGCTCCACCGTTTGCGGCGAAGAAAGCAGCAGGTTGATCTGCAACTGATCGTTGAACGGGTTCGGGAAAACATTCAGCGCCGCCGGGTTATTTTCTTCCGGAGCAATACCATTCACATTGCACAACGCAGGATTACCCGGGAGATTTGCATCGAGCCAGTTGTAGCGCTGCTGGATCCACCATTTCAGCGTGTCGACTTCGCCCTGGTAATCGGCAGCGACGTAATAATTCGGCCACACGTATTGTCCCATCACGGGCCACACGGTGAAGTTGCGCTGCTGTCCTTCGCCGAGATGCAGCGCCGTCGAATCGATGTACGCATTCACGACGACGGGATTGAACAACGTTACTTTCAATTCTTCCCAGCGGCAACGCACATCCTGCGCGAACGCACTGTCCTGCATCAGGCGATCCCACCAGAACGGAACTTCCCACGAATCGCCGGGACAAACCGAATTGAACTGGTACGCCCAGCCTGAAGTCTGCCACGTGTTGCAGAAGTTCGCATTGCCGTACGCGAGATCGTAATCCCACACCGGCCCCATCGTGAGCTTGCCGCCTTTGCTGTCTTTGTCTTTGTAGAAATAACAGCTCGAGCGATAACCGTCGAGATTTTTATTGAACTCCGTGATGAGAAAATAATCGACGAACGAGCTTTCATTCGCGAAGTGACGATAACCAACCGCCGTATCCGTAAAATTCGCACCGTTGAGCGCGATCTCGAAGCTGTCGGTGTACGCATGAATGTAGGCGAACTGCTGCGGCACGAGATCGGAATCGTTGGGATAATGCACGATGATCGCCACCGGTGCGCCGGAAGGATTGTTGGCCGGCGGATAAACGGAATTCCAGTAGTTCGTGCTGCTGCCGGTCGTCTTGTCGACTTTCAGAATGTAACCGCCCGTCAGCTGGTCACCGGTAATATCCGTGGGCAGCAGCTTCGCGATGTCGACGCGGTTGTTGTCGCGCTTGATCTTTTCGCCGAGAAAATAAACGCCGATGTAATTGCCGTTCAACACTACTTCCACGGGCTGGCCGCGCGGCGCATAATAACCCATCTGTCCCCACATCCAATACGTGAGCTCGTTGCGCATTAGCGTTTTGTCGCTGAAGCCCGGCACGAGCACCCAATCGCTTTCTTTCGGCATGTCGAGCAGCGAAGAATCGATCGCGTTTCCGTTCACGTCCCACGTTTCGAAACCGTACGGCTTTTTATTGAAGAGCCATTGCGAAGAAGAGCCGCGCGTTTCGATGCCGATCTTCCCGTTGTAATCGTTGAACGGATCGCTCAGGTAGTTGCGATTGCCCGGGCCGTTGTAGATGATGCCCATGTCGGCCATGATCTTCGGGTTGTCGGGAATCGCCACGTTGTTCGTGTTGATGACGACGATCGGCAAATTTGAATCCGTGAACTCGAACGGCGCCACGAACCACGAAGGCAACGGACCGAACAGCGAAGAGTTATCGCGGATGCCGAAGCTCAGCCACACGCGCGAAGAAAGATCGGACGAGTTCGTCGTCACGTTGTGTACCTGTATGGCGAGCACGTTGTTGCCCGGCTTCAGGATCGTGTGCAGCGTCGCGGAAGAAAGGTTGAAGTAATCGGGATTGCCGCCGGTGTACATCACTGCTTCATGGTTCGCATCAGCAAGTGCGTTCCACGATGGATGACCCGGCGCAGAAATATTCGAACGCGCGATCTCGACGTTGTTCAGGTACGCGACAAACGCATCATCGTAATCGACGTTGAGCGTCGCCATCGAAACTTTCGACGTGTCCGACACATTGAACACGATGCGCATGTACACCGATGTGGCCGAAGCGATCGTCGTGTTGTCGTCGTTGTCGCCGAACCCGATTCCGCCCTGTCCTGTCGACCACGAAGAAGCGTTGAACGTGAGCTTGCGCCAGTTCGTGTCCGGTTCGGCAGCAGGAACAACGTACGACCAGCTGTCGGTTTCGTACACGGCCGTTTCCCAATGATTGGTTTGGGAAAACGCGATCCTCGTCAGCAGCAGCAGGACGGGAAGCAACAATTTTTTCATGGGGTTGATGATAAAAACCGGGCGCGGTTATTATTCGGCTTTGACCAGCTGACGCGTCCAGACTTTATCGCCGGCTCTCACGCGCAGCAAATAAATTCCCGGGGGCAGGGCAGCGTCAGGAGTAAACGTGATCGTTTGCGTGCCGCCGGAATGTTCGGCAGTTTGCAAAGGCTGCACCGTTTGCCCGAGCGCGTTCACCAGTTCCATCGTCACCTGCTGCGTGCGCGGCAGATAGATTGAAAGATTGATGACGTCGCTGAACGGGTTGGGATACGCGGTGACGTTGAGTGTCGCGTTGTTTTCCTGTACACCGGCCGGGTTACAGCCGTTGAGGTTGCCCGGCATGTTCGCATCGAGCCAGGCCCAGCGCGCCGTAATCCAGTTCTTCAACTCATCGATTTCGCCCTGGTAATTCGTCGGGATCGGCGAAGGATTCGGCCACACGTACGTGCCGAGGATCGGCCAGGTCGTGAAGTTGCGCTGCTGTCCTTCGTTGAGGTACGACGCCATCGAATCGCAGTAGTTGTGCAGGTAATTCACGCTGAGGATCGTTTGGCTGAGCTCTTCCCAGCGGCAGCGCAATTTGTTGCGGAACGTGGAATCCTGCATCAGGCGGTCCCACCAGAAGGGAATCTGCCAGCCGTCGTTCGGGCACACGTTTGCAAAATCATACGCCCAGCCGGAAACGCTGCTGCCGGCGCAATAATCCGCATTCGCCCACGCGAGATCGTAATCCCACACCGGCCCGATGACGATCTTTCCGCCGTTGGAATTTTTGTCTTTGTAGAGATACGTGCTCAGGCGGTAACCGTCGACGTTGCGGCTCATCTCGTTGATGAGGAAATAATCGATGAACGAATTCACGTTGATGTAATGCGCGTAACCGACGGCCGTGTCCATGAAGTTGGGTCCTGCCAGCGCCGTTTCGAAACTGTCGACGTACGCCTGGATGTACGCCTGCTGCTGCGGCACGATGTTCACGTCGCTGGGATATTCGTACTGGTAATAGATCGTCTGTCCGTTCGGCGCAGTGTCCGGTGCAAACGTCGACGTCCATCCTTGTCCGCCGCTGCCGGTGTTCTTGTCGATCTTGAAAATGTAACCGCCGGTCAGGTCGTCACCGGAAATATCCGTCGGCTGCAGCTTCGCGATGTCCACGCGGTGCTTGTCGCGCTTGATCTTTTCCATGAGCACGTACACGCCCACGTATTCGCCGTTGATCACGACTTCGACATGCTGCGTGCGTGCCGCGTACCAGCCCATCTCGCCCGAAAGCATATACGGCAGCGTGTTATTGAGTAGCGATTTGTCGGAATAATTTGCGTTGAGGATCCAGTCGCTTTCTTTCGGCATGCCGAGCAGCGATGAATCGATGGAGTTGCCGTTCACGTCCCAGAGCTCGAAGCCGTACGGTTTTTTCGGAAACATCTGTGAAGAAGAGCCGCGCGTTTCGATGCCGATCTTTCCGTTGTAATTGTTGAACGGATCGGTCATGTGGTTGCGCACGCCGACACCGTTGTAGATGATACCCATGTCCGCCATGATCTTCGGGTTGTCGGGAATCGGCTGGTTGTTTGTGTTGATGACGACGATCGGGAGATTGGAATCCGTGAACGGTGTGGCCGTCGCCGGTGAATTGCCGAAGGTGATGCTGAACGAAAGCAGCGTTCCTGCATCGGCCGGGTACGTATCGGTGACACGCAGCTTCCACGTGCCGTTGCCGTTCTGCCCGTTGTTGATGAGGCCGAGCTGCCCCATCGGGCGGAACGTTCCGGAAAAAGGCGCCATGCCCGAAGTGATCGGCGTGCCCGCGTATTGATTGAAGCAGGTGTTTGTGTAATTGTCATCGGAACCGCCCTGCGCGCTCACGAGCAAAGCAGAAGTACCGTCGGGCGCCACGATGCGGATGTCGAGGTCCGAATCCCAGGTGTGCGTGAGGTTGATGCAAACCGTTTCAAGACCGAAATTCAGCGAGTCGATGTTCGCAGGATTCAGGCCGGATACGATCACCGGGTAATCCGTCGTTGCATAGTCATTGATCGCTCCGCCGCTAGTATTGGAATACGTCTGCGCGAAAGTTGTGAATACGGAAAAGAGGGCGAAACAGGTAGTAAAGAGTTTCTTCATGCTTGGTGGTTGGACAAGAGCATGAAGTTAAGAAATTGTCAGGCGAATATTAAGCAGGAAGAGAATTCCAAAATTCAAGGATTCTGGATTCAACTATTCTGCAGAGAGAGGTTTTTCCCTTTAAAGAATAGTTGAATTTTGAATCTTTCAATTTCCGAATTGCCGCAGGTGGTGATCGAAATGTTTCCACTGCGTTTCGCCCCATTGTTTCGGTGTCATTTTGCCGAAAAAAGCATGCGGGTGTTGCGTCACATTCGCTTCGCCGCCTTCATACATCTTTTTAAGCAACCCGAGCAGCTTCGTTTTCTCTTTTTCGAATTCGCGGGGCGTGGTGACCACGAACGATGGCGCGGTGGGAGAACCGGGCTTGAACGGGCTTGCGCTGAGATAACCCTTCTTCACGAACGGCCCGATGATCCGGCCGATGAACAGGCGTTTCAGGACGACTTCACCCAGCACGACGCGCACGGTTTCGGAGCAATGGGCGAGCATCTGGGCAACGTCCATTTTCCCCCATTGACGGGGTGCGTCCGCGGGGAGTTTTTCAATCCGCGCAACGAGTTCACGGTAATCGGATTCGTTAAAAACTGATCTCATGGCTTTTTAAGGCCCACAAGATAGCCATTGAGTTTGCACCTATCAATGACTCTGCTATCTTTGCCTTTCAACAACTATTAATCAACATCACAATGGAAAGTGGAATTGTAAAATTCTTCAATGAGACCAAAGGTTTTGGCTTCATTAAGGTAAACGGCTCTAACCAGGAAGTATTCGTACACGTTACTGGCCTCCAGGACAAAATCCGTGAAAACGACGCGGTGACCTTCGAAATTGCCCAGGGCAAAAAAGGTCCGAACGCGGTCAATGTAAAACTGGCTTAATCTCCACTTTTATATTTGAAAAAAAGCCTCTCAGCGCTGGGAGGCTTTTTTTATGGAGTAAAGTGCAGCAGTGCGATTGTTTAAAACCATAATAGAAACATAGAAACACATAGAAGAATGCTATGTGAAACTATGTGGTTAATTAAACTTCGCTTCGGAATCCTTCGGCTTCAGCACGCCGCTCTTGTTGAAGCGGACACCGATCGTCAGCTCGTGCGTGCCGGTGCTGTAATTGCCGAGGTTCGTCGTGGTGAAATCGTACGCGTATCCGAGCTGGAGATTTTCCCGCACGATGAAGCCCGCGTAGAAAGCGATCGCATCGAGATTACGGTAAGAGCCGCCGAGCCAGAATTTCTCTTTGTAAATGGCACGCATGCCGACGTCGAACTGGAACGGCGCCGGATACACGTACTTCAGCAACGCCGAAGGCTCAAGCACAAAATCATCGCCGATCGGCTGGCGGTAACCGAGCATGCCGTAGAAATGACGGTTCATCACGCTCGTCGTGTTCGCCATGTAATCGAAAAACTTCAGTTTGTTCTGCTGGATCTGCAGGCACGACGCGCCCACCCAGAAACGATCGCTGTACAATAAAAATCCCGCGCTGAAATCCGGTGTGAGCACCGACTGCAACGCGTTCATCAGGATGAGATCGCCCGGGTCATGCAGGTTGATCTTTTGTCCGTCGACCATAAACTGCAGGATGCCGGCGGAAATGCCAAACGACAGTTTCAGCTTATCATTCAGCGGCGCGTGATACGCATACGAAAGATAAAATCCCGTGCGGCGCGTCGGGCCGACGATATCCGTGAAGAGCTGTCCGCCGATGCCCATGTGATCGTATTTCATCGGGCCGTGCGCGCTGAGCATGTACGTGCGCGGCGCGTCGGTGATGCCGCCCCATTGGTAACGATTCGCGGAGAGCGCCGTGAAGTAAGGATTCTTGCCGCCGATCGCCGGGTTGAATACGTAATCGTTGATCATGTACTGGCTGAAATGCGGCAACTGCTGCGCCATCCCGGCCAGCGGTAAAATCGCAAGCAGCACGACAATGCTTCTTTTCATCTTCAGCAGCGGCTTTTGCAGCAGTTGGCAGTAAGCAGTTTGCAGTCTGCAGTAAAACATTACTGCCGATTGCCAACTGCCGATTGCCAACTGCCGGTTGTTTCTCATCGCATGATCGTTAACGGACCCGTGTACACTTCGGGGAACAGCGGATCGTTCAGGTTAATGATGTAGTAATACGTTCCGACCGGAAGATCTTTACCCTGGTAACGGCCATCCCACGGCGTGTTGTAACCGATCGAGATGAAAAGCTGTTCGCCCCAGCGGTTGTACACTTCCACCTGGCAATTCGGGAAAAGATGAATGTTGTCGATCACCCACGTGTCGTTCACGCCGTCGCCGTTCGGTGTAAAGCCGTTCGGGAAATTGATCGCCGGAACAACAACGAGGTTCATCGTGTCGCTGTCGGTGCAGCCGTTCGCATCGGTGACGACAACCGTGTAGGAAGTAGTTGCCGCCGGGCCGGCTACCGGGTTCGATTGCGACGGATCACCGAGACCGCTGGAAGGTCCCCACGCAAACGTCGATCCCGCAGGACCGGTCGGGTTTCCGCCGATCGTTGTCGTCATGCCGGTAATGATTTCCTGGTCGGGGCCTGCATTGGCAACCGGGCCGGGGGCAGCAGTAACCAACACGGAATCCGTATCGCTGCAGGAACCGTTGTAAGCGATCAGCAAATAAGTCGTCACTCCTGTCGGCGGATTCACCGTGGCGGTAATGGCGGTGCTTACTACCGTCATTCCCGGCAGCTGCAGCCATTGGTAAGTTGTTGCGTTCTGGCTCGCGGAACCGTTCAGCATTACCGTTCCCGAAGAACAGAAGCTCGTATCGTTGCCCGCAGCAGCGATAACCGTCGTCAGCGCATTCACCACGATCGTATCGGCCGTTGTACAACCGTTCGCATCGGTGATGTTGACAGTGTATGATCCCGGGAGAATGCCGGTGAGGTTTTGCGTCGCTGCAGTAAATGCATTCGGTCCGGTCCATGCGAACGTGTACGGCAATGCACCGCCGTTCACGCTGATCGTGATCGCGCCGTCAGCGGAATTATTACACGTGGCATCGGTCACTGCCGGCGCACCGAGCACAAGCACCACCGGTGAAACGATCGTATCGGTTTGCGTGAAGGAACATCCGTTCGCATCGGTGACCGTAACGGTGTACGTTCCGGAACACAGGTTCGTCGCGGTTGCAGTAGTCTGCGGCGGTGTGGTGCTCCAGCTGTACGAATACGGCAGCGTTCCACCGGAAGGAATTGCTGTGATGAATCCGTTGCAGGCGCCGGTGCAAAGCTCCGATTGCACGAACGGCAGCGAGCCCACGAACGGAGCCGGTTGCGTGATGTTGATTGCAGTCGTGCTGACGCAACCCGTGGCATCGGTAGCCTGCACGAAATAGGTTCCTGCGCAGAGCGAAGAAATGTTCGTCGTGTTGCCGCCGTTGCTCCAGCTGTAGGTGTACGGTGCGTTGCCGCCATTTACCGTTACCGTCGCCGTACCGTTGCACGAGCCGTTACAGGAAGGACTCGTTCCGCTCGTGCTCAGCACCATGCCGCTGTTCAGGTTGCTCACCGGGATCGTCACGACACGGCTGCAGCCGGTAGCATCGGTGATCGTCACCGTATACAATCCTGCGCAAAGGCTGGTGATCGCAGCAGTCGTTTGTCCGCCGGGCAGCCAGTTGTACGTGTACGGAGCCGTGCCGCCGCTCGGGCTCAGCGCGATGCTTCCTCCGCAGGCGCCGCAATCCGTGTTCGTGATTACCTGGTTCGGATTGATCTGCGCGGGTTGTGTGATCGTGAAGCTTTGCGTGATCGTGCATCCTGCGGAATCCTGCACCTGCACGGTGTAAGTGCCTGCGCAAAGGTTGCTGACGCTGTTCGTGTTTTGTCCGCCGGGCAGCCAGTTGTAAGCATAAGGTAACGTGCCGCCGCTTGCCGTGATGCTGATCGAACCATCGCAAACGCCGCTGCAGGAAGCGTCAATCACATTCGATGAGCTGATCGCAGGTGCATTGCCGCTGCTCACGTTTAACGAGAAAGTAGCCGAGCAGCCGGTCGCATCGGTGATCGTGACGTTGTAAACGCCGGCGCAAAGATTATTGACGGTAGAAGTCGGCGCGCCGTTGCTCCACACGAAGGTGTACGGTGCGGTGCCGCCGCTCGCGTTCAGCGTAATGCTGCCGTTGCATTGTCCGCAGGTTGAAGGATTGATCGCCGGGTTGATGACGATCGGTGTCGGACCGCCGAGCGTAACTGTTGCGGTTGTGCTGCAGCCGGAAGCGTCGGCGATGTTGACGGAATACGTTCCGGTGCAAAGACCATTCGCCGTTTGCGTGACTTGCCCGAGCGGATCCGTCCAGTTGTACGTGAACGGTGCGGTGCCTGCGGAAATGTTCACCGTTGCCGTACCGTCGCAGTTGTTCGCGCAGGTCGGTGCGGAAGAAGTGGCGTTCGCGGCAAGTGTATTCCACGGGGCCACTGCAGAGCTGTTGGTCGAAGTACAACCGTTCGCATCCGTGATCGTGTACGTGTACGTGCCGATGCAAAGACTGCTGATCGTTGAAGTCGTTTGTGCACCGGGCGACCAGTTGTACGAATACGGGCCCGTTCCGCCGGAAGGCGCGAGCGCGATGGAGCCGTCGCAGATGCCGGTACAGGTGGCATTCGACACAAACGGATTGCCCAGGATCGGCTGCGGTGCGTTGATCGTTACCGGGGAGAAACGGATACAGCCATTCGCATCGGTGACCTGCAGGAAATAGCTGCCACCGCACATGTTCGTCAGGCTGTTCGTCGTTTGTCCGCCGGGATTCCAGAGATACGTGTAAGGCGCCGTTCCGCCGATCGGGGTGACGGTCGCTGCGCCGTCGCAGGAAGAAGGACAGGTTGCATTGGAAGAAACGACGTTCTCGCCGGTAGGACCGCCGTTGTTGTTCAGCGTTAACGTGAACGATTGCGCGCAGCCGTTGTTATCCGTCACGTTCACCGAATAAATTCCTGCGCAGAGATTCGACTGGTTCGGTTGCGCGGGCAGGCCACCCGACCAGCTGTAGGTATACGGCGAAGTTCCGCCCACGGGAGTAATGCTGATCGTTCCGTCGCAGGAGCCGCAGGTGGCAGGCGCGCTGGCGGTAGTGAGCGTCATCGCAGCAGCCGGACTGACGGTTACGGTTTGGATGTCGGTGCAACCGTTCAGGTCACGAACAGTAACGGTGTATGTTCCCGCAGCAAGACCCGTGATGGTTTGCGTCGTTTGCCCGCCGGGCGCCCAGAGATACGAATACGGACCGGTTCCGCCGACGGGGCTGGCGCTGGCTGTTCCATCGGGCGTTCCGTTGCAGGACGTCGGTGTGGAAGAAGTATTCGCCTGCAGCAAATTCGGTTGCGTAACAGTGGTCGTCGCATTCTGAACGCATCCTAAAGCATCGGTCACCGCAACAGTGTAAATGCCGGCACAAAGCGCAGTGGCCGTTGCGGTCGTTTGTCCGCCGGGGCTCCAGCTGTACGAATACGAAGGCGTTCCGCCCGAAGCATTCACCATCGCTACGCCGTTGCACGAGCCGTAACAGCTGAGTGGTCCGCTGCTCGCCGCAAGCGTAATGGCCGGAGGTTGCTGGATCGTTGCCGAGAGGACAACGGAGCAGCCATTCGCATCCATCGTGATGACGGAGTAAGCGCCGGCACAGAGTCCGCTCGCAGTAGGCGTCGTTCCGCCACCGGGCGACCAGGTGTAGGTGTAACCCGGAGTTCCGCCGCTTGCAGAAACAGTTGCCGTACCGTCGCAGATGCTGAAGCAGCTCGCATTGGTGAACGATAAGGTTGCTGCCAGTGCCGGAGGTTCGGTGATCGTGACGGTTTGCTGTGTCGTGCAACCGCCCGCATCGGTGATGTCGACCGTGTACGTTCCCGGGCAAAGGTTCACCGCCTGCGCCGTTCCTTGTCCGGACGACCAGTTGTAGGAATACGGGTTCGTCCCTCCGGAAACACTTACGGTTGCCGTTCCGTTGCAGGCCGCGTTACACAACACGTTGGTGAACGCCATTGTCACCGTCATTGGTTGCGGCTCGGTAACCGTGATCTGTTGCGTCAGCGTGCAGTTCAAGGCATCGGTGATCGTGACGGTGTACGTTCCTGCGCCGAGACCGGAAATCGTTTGCGTCGTTTGTCCGCCAGGAAGCCATGCGTAAGTGTAGGGTCCCGTTCCACCCGAAGGATTCGCCGTGATGCTGCCGTCCGTCATTCCATTGCAGGAAACGTTAATAACGGTGCTGTTGTCCGACAGCGGTTGCGGTTCGTTGATGACGATCGTTGCAAACGTGATGCAACCCACAGCATCCGTCACCTGGCAGAACCATGTTCCTGCGGAAAGTCCGGTTACGCCGGGTGTTCCATCACCTGCCGGTGTGCCCGGGCTCCAATCATAAGTGAACGGCGCTGCACCTCCCGTAACGTTTACGCTCGCTGTTCCGTCCGATCCGCCATTGCAGCTGACATCGGTAGAGGAAGCCGTCATCGTCGGGCCGCTGATGTTGCTGACCGCTATCGGTGCGTTGACCGAACAGTTCGCAGCGTCTGTGATCGTGACGGTGTAAATGCCCGGGCAAAGGTTCGTGATCGTTTGCGTCGTTTGTCCGCCCGGCGCCCAGCTGTACGTATACGGCCCGATGCCTCCGGATGGATTCGCAGTGATGCTGCCGTCACAAAGCGTACAGTTCGCATCGGTCACCGTTTCATTGGCGGTGATGATCGATGCTTCGGTGATCGTTACGGTTTGTGTGAACGTGCAATTGTTCGCGTCATTCACCGTCACCGTGTACGTTCCTGCGCAGAGGCCCGTTGCCGTTTGCGTCGTTTGTCCGCCCGGAGCCCAGCTGTAGCTGTAAGCGCCGGTGCCGCCGCTCGGAGTAGCAGTGGCTGTTCCATCGCACACGCCGTTGCAGGAAGCATTGGTGCTGCTGACCGTCGCCTGCAGTTGCGGAGGATTGACGAAAGTGACGGTCGCCGTATTGAAACAATTCGCAGCGTCGGTAGCGGTCACCGTATAAGAACCTGCGCAAAGACCGGTGATTGTCTGCGTCGTTTGTCCGCCGGGCAGCCAGCTGTACGTGTACGGATTGGTTCCGCCGGATGCGTTCGCGCTCGCTACACCATCACACGCGCCATAGCAGCTCAAACTGTTGGTAGAGCTCGTGATAATGATATTGACGACCTGCGTGATCGTCGCGACGGCAGTTGTAGTACAACCGGCAGCGTCCGTTACCGTCACCGTGTGCTGGCCGATGCAAAGTCCCGTTGCAGTCGGGTTGGTTTGTCCGCTCGGTGTCCAGAAATACGCGTACGGAGAAGTTCCGCCGCTTACGGCTACGGATGCTGTTCCGTTGCAAATGCCGCAGCTCGAAGTGGTCGATGCTACAACAGCGAGCAGCGGCGGCGGCTGCGTGATGTTCACCTGTTGGTTGGTCGTACAGCCGTTCGCATCGGTGACGGTAACCGTATACGTTCCTGCGCTGAGACCGGTAACGTTAGGAGTGGTTTGTCCGCCCGGCGACCAGAGATACGTGTACGGCGCAGTTCCGCCGGAAGCGTTTGCATTCGCAGAGCCGTTGCTGCCACCGTTGCAGGAAACGTTGACCGAAGTAACGTTCGCCAGCAGCTGCGGCGGTTGTGTGATGGTGACGACGGCGGTATTGTTACAACCGGTCACATCCGTTACCGTTACCGTATAACTTCCGGCGCAAAGGTTGTTGATGGTTTGCGTCGTTTGTCCGCCGGGCGCCCAGCTGTAGTTGTAAGGTGCGGTTCCGCCGGAGGGAGAAACCGTAGCGCTGCCGTTACAGCTGCCGCTGCAGGAGGCGTTGGCCTGGCTTGTCGTGAGTGTCAGTGCTGTCGGCTGCGTAAGCGTGACGGAAGCCGAAGTGGTACAGTTGTTCGCATCGGTAATGTTCACCGTATACGATCCTGCGCAAAGTCCCGAGAGCGACGGCGTGGTTTGTCCGTTCGGCAGCCAGGAATACTGGTACGTCGGTGTACCGCCGGAAACGACGGCAGCTGCGGTTCCGTTACAAGAGCTGTTACAGCTGATCGCGCTGGAGTTGACGACGACCACCAGCGGGTTCGGCTGTGTGATCGTAACGGATTGCACGCGCGTACAGCCGTTCGCATCGGTGACGGTGACGGTATACGTTCCCGGGCAAAGTCCGGTGATGGTTTGCGTGTTGAGGTTGCCCGGCATCCAGTTGAAAGAATACGGAGCGACACCACCCGACGGAGTTGACGTAGCCGTTCCGTTGCAGGCGGCATTACAGGTAACGTTCGTAGAAGTGACGTTAGCCAGCAGCTGCGGTGGCTGCGTGATCGTTACTGTGGCGGTAGCGGTGCACAGGTTCGCATCGGTAACGGTCAACGTGTAAGAGCCGGGACAAAGGTTGGAAATGGTTTGCGTGTTGAGGTTGCCCGGCATCCAGCTGTACGAGTAGGGACCGACGCCGCCCGAAGGGTTGGAAGTGGCCGAGCCGTTGCACGAGCCGAAGCAAGTAATGTCGACGTCGCTTGCGTTGGCCAGCAGCTGCGGCGGTTGCGTGATGGTGACGCTGCCCGAGGTGCTGCAGTTGTTCGTGTCCGTTACGAGAACCGTATACGTGCCGGGACAAAGGTTCGTCGCTGTCGGAGTGGTTTGTCCGCCCGGCGTCCAGCTGTAGTTGTAACCCGGTGAGCCGCCCGATGCATTGGCTGATGCGCTGCCGTTGCACGAAGCGAAGCAGGAAATATTGACGCCGGTCGGGTTGACGACAAGCGCGGCGGGTTGCGTGATCGTTACGGTGCCCTGCACGGTACAGCCGTTGGCATCGGTAACGTTGAGCGTGTACGTGCCGGCGCATTGGCCGCTGATGTTCGGCGTGACCTGCAGTCCCGGCAACCAGAGATACGCGTACGGAGCCGTTCCGCCGGTGACGGTGCTGTTCGCGGTTCCGTCGCAAACGTTGTTGCAGCTCGTGTTCGTATGCGTGATGCTGACCTGTAACGGCTGCGGCTGCGTGATCGTGGTGATGTAAGTGGCCGTGCACGTATGGCTGTCGGTAACGGTGCAGGTATACGTTCCGGGACAAAGGCCGGTGATCGCAGGAGTCGTTTGTCCGCCGGGCGCCCAGAGGTACGTGTAAGGCGCCGTTCCGCCGGTGGGAGCCACGGTTGCGGTTCCGTCGCAGGCGTTGAAGCAGGTAACGTTCGTGCTGACGCCGTTCGGGTTGAGCGCTGCAGGCTGCGTGATGATCGACATCTGCGTGACCTGGCAACCGTTGACGTCGGTAACCGTGAGCGAGTAGGTTCCCGCGCAAAGACCGGTGACCATCGGTGTGCCGTCGCCGGCCGGTGCCCCGGGATTCCAGTCGTACGTATAGCCGGGGGTACCGCCGGCCACCGTTGCGCTGCTCGTGCCGTTGCATTGCCCGTTACAGTTCGGTGAAGTGTTCGCGAAAAAAATGACCAGCGGCGGCGGATCGGTGACGATAGCGAATGCCGGCACCTGGTCGCCATTGATAAGGTCAGTAACGACGACGAGATACGTTCCTGCACAGAGGTTGGTCGCCGTTTGCGTGGTCTGCACGGGCACGGTGCTCCACTGGTAAGAGAAGCTTCCCGAACCGCCGGTAACGACCGCCGTTGCGGAGGCGATGCATTGACCGTTACACTGGTTGGGAACAACGATCGTGGTCACGGTATGCGATTGCGGCGACTGCGGAGAACCGATACGCGCGTTGGAATCCGTGAAGAGGATTTTCGAATCGGGGTTGAGCCGGAACTGGCCTTTGGTCACCGCAGCATCGCGGATCACATTCACCGAATGCTGATCGGCCATTACGGAAGCGCCGGCAAGCTCGAGCGTATTGTTGAGATACAAATTCCCGGAGAGCTGCCATTCTTCGTCGTTGCCGGAAGCGGAAGCAAAACGCATTCTTCCCGCAAAAACATGATCGTGCGTTTCAATGGTCGCAAGGGAATTATCACGCACATCGAACAGCGCGTCTTTGAATTCCCAGGTCCCGGTAAATGCGTCGAGAAATTCTTCCGAGACCTGCAGTGCTGCGGAAATGCCGAGCGTGCCGTCGCCGGT
>CAMLEF010000051.1 GCA_946478675.1 uncultured Flavobacteriales bacterium
CCGAAGAAGCCATTGGCGTGGAATCCGCTCTGCTCAAGGGTTTTCAGTCAGAGTTGCGGGATATTGATCGCTCGCAAAACCGCTGTTTGGATCAGGTGAAGGCGCTTCGGAGGCACTACAAGATGCTCGATGATTTTCGACGTAGGTCCGGACAAGTAAGTCAGCAGATCAAGATGCAGGCGATAATTGTCACCGCCCTTTACCTCGCGCTTTTTGTCTTTGTAATGATCCGGAAGATCGTCGATGCGGAGGCCGAGCCCCGCTTTTTCAATCGAAGAATATTTGCCGAGCACATACAGCAATCGTTTCACCGCATCCATCGGGCACTCTTCGGAAGGAACGACGTCCGGGTCGGTGTAGATGTAATATTGATGTCCGATCTCACCGAACAGCTTCGATTTCCACAATGCGAGATGGCCGACGTTGGCGCCGAGCTTCACCACGCGATGCGGCGTTTTCGCGTAATACTCCAGCAGCGGCGGGTACGTCGAATCATTATCGAGAATGATGATGTTCTTCATGCCGGCTTTCTCGAGCCACGTGACCAGCTGCAGCAAATACGTGTAGCGGTTCCGGTTGTTGATGATCACCGGGATGTTTTCGGGAATGACGTCGCTGATCTGCTGACCGGAAAATTTTCGGCGCAGCACCGCAGACAAACGATGCCGCCGCAAATTCAGCGATTTGAAATTGAACGTAAAAACGTCGCGGAAAAGCTGGCCGTAATCCATTATTTCCCGGTTTTACGAATGCGGTTATACATCACCAGCGCAAAATCGACGAGGCCGCCGAGCACCGGAATATTCGACGTCGACTCTTTCAGGCGCACCGCACGCGGCTTCCGTTTGCGCACGCGTCGTTCGGCGGCAGCGATCTCATCGGGAGAAAAATATTTCAGCTGCGCACGGTAACGCTCTTCGTTGTGCAGCGTTTGATTCGCAGGATCGGAACCTACGCCGGAAGTATTGAAAACCGTTACTGCTACCGGAACATATTTCGAGCTGCATTTCCGCACCAATAACGCGCGCAAAAAGAAATCGTAATCGGCGACAATGCGAAACGATTCATCGTAACCACCCGCTTCTTCCAGCAACGAACGGCGGATGAAAGCGGTCGGATGAAAAACCGTGGAATAGATCAGGTCGTCGAAGGTAAACGGCGCAGGTTGCCCGAGACGGTACGGCGCTATTTTCCCGTTGTCGACCATCAGATCGCCGTAAACAATATCCTCCGTCGGCGCCCATGCAAAAATTTCAGCGAGCACATTTTCATTCGCCAGGAAATCGCCGGAATTCAGGAACAGGCAATAATCGCCGGTCGCTCGTCGCCAGCCTTTGTTCTGCGCATCGTAAATGCCGTTGTCTTTTTGCGAAACCCAATACGCGACTTTTCCCAGCGCCGCGTACTTGCGGATCACCTCCACGCTGTCATCCGTTGAGCCGCCGTCGATCACGATGTATTCGAAGTCCGAAAACGTCTGCCCCGTCACGCTCGCCATCGTTTTCTCCAGGCCGGCCTTGTCGTTGTAGCAGATCGTTATGACGGAAAGCTTCGTCATTTTCAGAAACGGTTCATGACCTCGATCACGCGCAGCACGTCTTCTTCCGTATGAAAGTAAGAGATCGGCAGGCTGAGCGTGGTGCGGTGAATTTCAGCGGCGATCGGAAGCTCGTAACGATCGAACATTCCTTTCATCGCTTTTTGTTTTTGCGGCGGAACGGGATAATGAATATCCGTTTTGATCTCATTCTCCAGCAGGAAAGCTTTCAGGCGATCGCGCTGCTCGTGACGCACGCAGAAGATGTGATAGACGTCGTGATAATTTTCTTCTACGACCGGCAGAACGAAATCGCTCTTCAGCCGCGAGAGGTACAATTGCGCGAGGTGACGCTTGTGATCGTTGATGCGGTCGAGCGCTTTCAGCTTTACAGAGAGAAATGCCGCCTGCATCTCGTCGAGGCGCGAATTGAAGCCGATCGTTTCGTTGTAATATTTTACGCTGGAACCGTAGTTGCGTAACATGCGCACTTTCGCTTCGAGCGCGGGATCATTTGACGTGAGCGCCCCCGCATCGCCGAGCGCGCCGAGGTTCTTCGTCGGGTAAAAGCTGAACGCGCCGAAGTCGCCCCAATTGCCGGCTTTCTTTCCTTTGAAATGCGCGCCGTGCGCCTGTGCACAATCTTCGACGATTTTCAGCCCATGCTTTTTCGCAATGGCGTTGATTGCTTCCATGTTGCACAGCTTTCCGTAAAGATGCACGGGAAGGATCGCTTTCGTGCGCGGCGTGATGCGCTCTTCGATCTTCGCGGGATCGAGATTGTACGTGCGCAGATCCGGCTCTACAGGCACCGGCGTGAGACCGTTGTGCAGCACCGCGAGGATCGTGGCGATGTACGTGTTCGAAGGAACGATCACTTCGTCGCCGGGCTGAAATTCAAATGCGCGCAGGGCGATGGTCAATGCATCGAGGCCGTTGGCGACGCCGGTGCAATGTTTTACGCCGCAGTAATTTGCGAATGACTTTTCAAATTCCGCAACCTGCTTTCCGAGAATGTACCAGCCGCTTTCCAGCGTTTGATTGAAAGCTGCGCGGTATTCTTCGAAGAACTGCGCGTTGGCCTGCGCGAGATTTTCGTATTCGATCATGACCGTGCAGGATAAGGTTCGAAGATGTAATCGGACTGCTCGAAATTTTCCGAAGCCAGCACCATCAGGATCGCGTCGGGCGTGAAATGATGCATCGTATGCCAGTCGCGCGTTTCGAGGATCAGGCATTTATCCGGCGAATCGAGCAGGAAATCTTCTTTCTTCCCGCCGTCATCGTTCGACACGATGCACGAGCCTTTGATGCAGATCGCCGCCTGCACGGTTTTGTGATGGCGATGACCGCCGCGCACGGAATCATCCACGCCGTAGATGTAGAAAATGCGTTTGATGTCGAACGGGATCACTTTCTCGATCACCGTCAGGTTGCCGCGTGCGTCACAAAATGTTTTCAGGTTGATCAGGTGCGCCATGTTAGTCGCTGAATGAGCTGGTAAAATAATAGTGGTGATGACGCCGCCGGTCGGCCAGGAATTTTCCGGAAATATCTTTCAGCGAATTCTTCACGTGCGCAAGATAATAGAATAGCAGGATCCGGATTCCCCACGGACGAAGCGGTGAAGTGCCCGATGCGCCGTTCGGATCGAATGCAACGCCGTTTTCACGAAGCGATTTTTCCGTGTGAACGAGCTCGCGCAGATACGGGAAATACACGTCGAAGCGAAAATCTTCGTGTACGTCGTAAGCCGGCCCGCAGAGCTGCACGACTTTATTCGTGAAGAATTTGACGCCGTGAAAATGAAAGAACACGAGCGGAAAAACTTCCCCGGTTTCTTTCACACGGATGAACGGCTTTTTGTTTTTCCGGAAAACGTCGAAGCGCAGCACATTCCACGGAGCCACACCGCCGCCGGGATGACGCAGCACGTGAACGCCTTCGAAGCGCGTTTCCCAATCGTCAAGGTATTTCTGGTCGCCGAATTTGCCGTCTTCCGCGCGCGCGTAGCACCACTCGTTGCAGGACTCCCGCCACCAGCGCAGCGCTTTCATGCCGTTCGGCGTATTGCGGAACAACACGAATTGCACGCAGAAACGACCGCTTACGACCGACTGGTCATACGACGCGGTGTAATTGTGATCGGTCAGCAGCACGTCCTTCGCGCCCATCTCTTTGATGAGGATCGCGGGATCGTGATAGAAACGCATGTCGGCGTCGAGGTACGTGCAATGGTCAAGGCCGAACTTTTCGATGCTGTAAAGGATTGTCGACGGCGTGCACGTCCAGCAGAATTCCGCAGGAGAACGCGTCGGCTTCACGCGCAGCAATTCGGGATCTTCGAATTCGGAAAGTCCCACCACGGTGAGATGCGGGTAGTTTTTCGCTTTCAGGAAATCTTCCGCCGCTTTGTCGAACGCAAAAACGTACAGGTGAAAATCCGCGCACACTTCTTCGAGCGAGTGATAGAGCGTCAGTCCTCGCGCGAGATAATTCGAATTGAACAGCGTGCAGAAATTCAGCTTCATTTTTCCGCCTCCATAAAAAGGGAATCCGGTTTGCGGACCACGTTATTTTCACCGTCGAGGCGAAACTCCTGCCAGCGCGGAATGGCGCTTTCGAATGCCGTGCGCACGATTGGTTTCTTAAATCCGCAATCGAGCAACAGGTTGCCCAGCGAATAACGGTCGTACATCCATTGGTGAATTTCGCCGCTATTGCGAAAGCGCGCCTGTTGCAGCAACGCGTATTCATCGCCGAGCAGTTGTTGTTGCAGCACGCGCCTGATCCTGCCGGCGGCGCGTTTAAAAAGCGACGGCCGCGACACTGCTGCATTCGCCGCCGCTTTGGGTTTTTCACGAACCGCTTCGAACAAACGAGTCATCTCGTGGCCGCAGCGATCGAGCAGGAAAGCGTCATTATTCTTCGAAGTGTCGGCCGCATATTTCAGCATTTCGCCGCCGCCTTCGTTGCGCACCATCTGGTCGAGCAGCTCGATGACCATCCACTCGTATTTTTCGCGCGCACCGGGACGGCCTTCCATTCCTTCGTTGAGGAACCGGAGATACTGCACCGCGATCCGCTCAAGGTCGGGAACGGCAACACGCAGCACGCCGCCCGGTTTCAGCACACGATAACATTCGCGGATGAGCGCTGCAGCTTTCGCTTTGGGAAAATGCTCGAGCATGTGCGAATGGTACACGACTTCGAACGAGGCATCTGCGCAGGGAATGCCGTGCAGCAAATTGTGCGCGATCACGCCGGGCCCCGTCGATACGAAATCGATGTTCGTCCATCGTTCATCGTACGTGACGCCGCAGCCGAGATTGAGATAAGGAAGTTTTGTCATCGGCGTTTCAGCAGGAAACCTTTCCATTCGGCGCGTGTTCCGTCGCTGAGCGTGTAAGGCCCTGCAAATTTACTGCTGAAGCGGTGGATTACCTCATATTTCGCAGCAAAAGCAGCGAGGAACTGCGCTTCATTGAAGAACCACGCGGGATACGAAGCTTTATAGATCGATTCCGGAACAACCTGCAGCGTGATGCGGTGCGCGCCCGATGCGATGAACGGCGTTCGGTCGACCAGGATATACCCGAAATCATACGAGAGGATCTCTTCGATCAGCATGAATGGATCCTCGATATAGGGAAGCACGCTGAACAGCAACAATGCCTGCGGATGTGCAACGCGTAACGCCTCTTTCAGCGTCGGTTGAAAGTCGAGCACGCCGTCTGCGAATTCGGCTTTCCCCGCTTCGACAAAATGCCGCTGCTCGATCACCGTCCACTTTTCGATAGTCGCACGCAGTTCCGTTTTATACTGGAAGTATGTCGAGCCGAGCGAGCCTCCGAAATCCGCAACGTTGAGCTTCGATGCATTCGCCGCCGCTATTTTATCGAGGCATTTCAGCACGTTCGGATCGCTGTCGGGCCTGAGAAAAACGACGGAATCACGTTCGAAGGCGGCTTCTCCCCGCTTCACTTTGCGGAGCGCATCACGCACTTTGCCGAGAATGATTTCGGAATCGTAACCGGTCGCTTCCTTTTCAGCCTTCTGCCAGCTCGCGTAATTGCCGAACCAGCCGTACGGCGAAGGCGTTCCTTTCGACCAGGCTTTGCGAATGAACGCAGGCAGCATTTTCCAGATGAGCTCTTTCACGTTCAGCGGAGAATATAATGTTCGATCTGCCTGAAAAAAGCTTCGGGGCGGATCCAGGTTTCGTAGAGCTGCCGGTTGCGGAATTGCAATTCTTCAAAATCCGCAACAGAAAGCGAAGCATGAAATTCCAGCAAACGTTTCGCCAGCGTTTTGACGTCTTTCGCATCCGTCCGGCAGACGTGCGCTTTCCAATCGACAAATTCATCGAAGGGCAGCAGTCCGTCCGTATCGATGAACACGGGGATGCGTCCGCAGCTCAGCACTTCGTACAGGCGATAGGAAAAGTTTCCCGCACCGCGCGCCACCAGCGCATACGGCGACTGCAGCATGTTTTGCGCATACACACGGCGCGCTTCGTTCTTGTCGGATTCGCCCTGCGCCCAGAAGCCGTTGCGGATGATGAAATCCGTTTCGATGCGATTGTCGCTGCGCAAAACACGCACGGCTTCTCCGCGCAGCTCCGGCCCGATGCGGTACATTTCTTCTTTGTTGCGGCTGTTGAATTTGTATCGCAGCATTTCCCACGTCGAGGAATAATCGATGTAGCCGCAATAGCTGACGCGCGGCTTGTCCGTCTTCTTCAGCGGCGTGAATTTTCCTTCGTTGTATTTCAGGAAATCAACGCTCCATCCGGGAAAGCCATGTTCGTTCGTCATGCGTTGATTACGAAAACCCGTTGTGCGAAATACGATGGCATTCGGAAGATCGATCGCATGTGTGAAATCGGAATTGTAAAAAACCAGCAGCGGCTTACCGGCGGCTTTTGCTTCTTCCGCAAGAATGAGCATCGCAGGACGGAATTTTTCTTCCGGCGTATATTCGAACGGCAGCACTACAGCGTCCGCCTCTTCAGCAGCATCGACAAGCGTAAAAAGCGATTTTCCTTCGCGGAGATAATTTTCAAAACGCCCGTAGTCAGGATCGTTCGTCGCGTCTTCCGTGATGCCGAGCAACGGCCACAGCAGGAAGCAGGGCTTTTTTCCTTCGGGAAGGAGTTCGGTGCGGGTGAAGAGGCGCATCATCAGTTGGCGAAAAGTCGGGCGAGTTTGTCGATGATACGTTTCCCCAATGGAACGCGGCGCAGCTCACGGAAGAAACGGATCACTGCCTGGCGCGCTTCACCATTTTCTTCAACGGGAATTTGCCCGATTTGCGGAACGACGTGATTCAGCTGCACTTTCCATTTGTCGGATTGTCCGCTGTGCGTACCGCTTCCGTCGATGCCGATATTCTGCACGAGCGAACGGCCGGGATATAACGTGAGCAGGTTCTGTAGGAAAGCCGAAGCGTACCAGCGGATGGCCCACGAAGAATTTTTTCCTTCCACCTGGTCGCGCAGCATTTGCGTGTAGGGATACGCACCGTGGAAATCGAAATCGTGTGTCCATTGCTGGTGCTCGAGTTCCTGCAGCAGCTTCGCGCCGTCTTTTTCAAAAACCGCCCAGCCGCGTTTCCACGTCGCCCAGCTCCAGCAATCGGCGCCGCGCAGGAAATACGTTTCGGGCAACTGCTCTTTCACCGGGTAGATGTAACCGGTAATGCTGACGACGCGTTCTTCGTTTTCGTAAACGTCGAGCGCACGGTTCATGAACGTCAAAAATTGCGGCGAACAAACAAGATCATCCTCGAGCACAATGACGCGGCCGTATTCGTTGACCACCTGCGTCACGCCGTCTATTACGGATTCCGCGAGACCTTTATTTTTTTCGGAAGCAATAAGCCGCACGTTTCCGCACCAGCTTTTCTCCTGCACGATGGCGCGCACTTCTTCTATCTTGCGAAGTTCTTCCGGTGATGCATTTTCCTTCGGGCCGTCTGCAAAAACGATGAGCCCGGATTCCGCAGCGCCGTCATTGGCCTGCAGGCTTTCGAGCGTTTTCCGGGTGTGTTCCGGCCGGTTGTAGACGAAGAGAACGACGGGCGCTTTCATCCGCGTTTTTTCCAGATCGTGGTTTGCGTGAACCATTCGAGATACGGCCCCGGCCCTTTGCAGCTGAGCAGCTCTTCGAATGAAACGCCGATGAGATCGCTGGTTTTTTCGAGGTAATACACGCGATCGGAATTATCGAGCACGAGCAGTCCGCCGGGTTTGATCTTGGGCAGCGCATGTTTCAGGCAGGAAGAACGCGCCCTTCCGTCGACGACGACGATATCGAAATGCGCATCGGGATACGCATCGATGGAAGAAGCGTAACGGCGAAAATGTTTGCCTTTGTAAGAAGCGTCGTCCGAGCTGTAAGCTGCCGGATCTGCGATCGACGCATTGGTATCACCGCCGGGCTCTGCGGGAGAAAGAATGCCTTTCCAGTTGGTGCGGCCTTTTTTCTCCAGCGCTTCACCGATGGCGGGAAACCATTTTTCATCGTGCTCGACGGTGATGACTTCCGCGGCACGCGCCGTAAAGAAAAGCGTGGAACCGCCGCCGCCGAATTCAAACACGCGCATATCGCTGCGGAGAAAATCGCGCAGCAGGTCGATGGCCGCGAACGTCAACCAGGGCTGCTCATCGCTCATCGGGCGGCGGCCCTTTTCCAGCGAGGCTTTCCATGGCTCGTAATATTTCGCGATGCGGTCTTCCTGCGCACATTCCGGGCGGGAAGACTTCAGCTTCATCACTTCCTTTTTCCAGCTGCGCCGTTGTTTGAATAACATATCTAAAAGTTACGAATTCCTCGTGAATCGTTACGACCGGGCGTCGAAGCGGTGGTCGATGCACAAATGTCCTTGACCGTCGGGCGGTAATTTTCCCGAACCGAAAAAATCGCCGGCATCCACATCCAGCGCAATCGCATCCTGGATCCAGTCCGCCACTTCGCCGCCGACATTGGAAAAAACGGTGAGGCTGTAACGGCCCTGCTTCAGCGGCACGCGCGGCAAATGGATGCGCACGGTGATCGTATCACCGGACAAATTATTCAGCGATTGTCCCGTGAGCTCGTTGCTGAGCTGCGCCACACGTACGCCCAATTCATCGTCGATGCCGAGTGAAACATTGAGCTGGTTGACCGTCTCGCGTGAAGGATTTTTCAGCAGCAGCTCGATCGTCGCTTCCGCCCCGCAGGTCAGCGCGCTGATCTCACGACCTGCCGCATCACGCAGCGCAAACGAAGTAAAACGAAGGCGTCCGTTGCCGGTGCGGTCGGTGCGGTCTTCGAGATTGGAAGCCGCAGGG
Organism: uncultured Flavobacteriales bacterium; assembly: GCA_946478675.1. Next base: position 8,871 of record CAMLEF010000051.1, read on the forward strand.
CCCGCCGCAGCTTTGAGGTACGTCGTGATGACTTCTTCGGCAGGGCCTGACGTTACGAGCCGGCCCGACTTGAGGTAAATGGCGCGCTCGCAGAGGTGCTGCACGGCGGCCATGTTGTGACTGACGAGAATAACGGTTCTTCCTGCGCCGGCCACGTCTTTCATCTTGCCGAGACACTTGCGCTGGAACTCCGAATCACCGACGGCCAGCACTTCGTCGACGATGAGAATTTCCGGATCGAGATGCGCGGCCACAGCGAATGCGAGGCGTACGTACATGCCCGAGGAATAACGCTTCACCGGCGTATCGAGAAATTTTTCGACTTCGGAGAACGCGACAATCTCATCGAAGCGCGCTTTAATCTCGGCTTTCGTCATGCCGAGAATGGAACCATTGAGAAAAATATTTTCACGGCCGCTCAATTCGGGATGAAAGCCGGTGCCTACTTCGAGCAGGCTGGCGATGCGTCCTTCGAGCGTCACGCGTCCTTTCGTCGGCGTCACGATGCGGCTGAGCACTTTCAGCAGCGTGCTTTTTCCTGCGCCGTTGCGTCCGATGATCCCGACGCGTTCGCCGGCATGAATTTCAAAATTGAGATCGTCGAGCGCCCAGAAAGATTCTTTCGCGCCTTTCGGTTTGAACAATCCCGAAATGGAATCGCGCAGCGTGCTGTACGAGCGGCTGCCTTCGCGGCGCAGGTCGTAGCGTTTGCCCAGTCCTTCGACTTTGATCACAGGTTCCATCAGACGATATCGGCGAAGGTGGATTCTACTTTTCGGAAATACCAGATGCCGGTGATCAGCAGCAGGACGCTGATGCCGGTGGAAATGGCGAACGATTGCCAGTTGATGACGAGATCACCGCCGAGCATACACCAGCGAAAACCGTCGATCACACCGACCATCGGGTTCATCGCGTAAAGCGTTTTCAAAAATCCGGGAATGTGCTCGCTCGCGTAAATTCTCGAGCTGTCGAAACCGACCGGGGAAATGAAAACGCCGATCTGCACGATGAACGGAACGATGTAGCGGAAGTCGCGATACTTTACGTTCAATGCAGCAATGAGAAACCCCGCACCGGCAGCGGTCACGAGGGCCAGCAGCAGGAACAGCGGGAAGAACACGATGTTCGCCGACGGCATAAACCCGTAGCAAAGCATCAGGATGATCATCAGCCCGAGCGCGATCGCAAAATCGATGAGGCTTACGATGAGCGTGCTTGCGGGCACGATGATACGCGGGAAATACACTTTCGTAAGAAGATTTGCATTTCCCACGAGCGAGTTCGCCGATTCGGAAAAAGCGGTGGCAAACAATTGCCAGGGAAGGATCGCCGCTACGACCATCAGCGGTCGCGGGATGCTGCCGTGATCGACGTTCATGATCATGCCGAACGCGACGAACGCTCCCGTATACAACAACGGACGCAGCACGCTCCACGCAATGCCGATCGCCGTTTGCTTGTAACGCACCAGCACGTCGCGCCACGCGAGAAAGTAGAAAAGCCCTTTGTACATCTTCAGGTCTTTCCAGTAATTCCCGCCGGTTTTACCAGCTTCGATGACGACTCGGTTGCTCAAAAAAACAATGTGCTAATGGTGACAATGTGCTAATGTGCTAATACTGTTGTGCTATCGTTTCATTAGCACATTAACAGATTAGCACATTAGCAAATTACTTCGCGTAACTGACGGCTCGTGTCTCGCGAATGACGGTGACTTTTACCTGTCCGGGATACGTCATCTCGTTCTGGATTTTCTGCGAGATGTCGATCGCCAGTTTTTCCGCGTCTTTATCGCTGATCTTCTCGGAAGAAACGATCACGCGCAGCTCGCGGCCGGCCTGGATGGCGTAGGTTTTGTCGACGCCCTGGTACGAAAGCGCGAGGGTCTCGAGATCTTTCAGTCGCTTGATGTACTGCTCAACGATCTCGCGACGTGCGCCGGGACGTGCGCCGGAAATAGCGTCACAGACCTGGATGATCGGCGAGATCATGGAATTCATTTCGATCTCGTCGTGGTGCGCACCGATGGCGTTGCAGATGTCCGGCTTCTCTTTGTACTGCTCGGCGAGCTTCATGCCGAGGATCGCGTGCGGCAATTCCGGTTCGGTATCGGGCACTTTGCCGATGTCGTGCAGGAGGCCGGCGCGTTTGGCAGCTTTCACGTTGAGACCAAGTTCACCGGCCATGATGGCGCAGAGGTTGGCGACTTCACGCGAGTGCTGCAGCAGGTTCTGTCCGTAAGAGGAACGGTATTTCATGCGGCCGACCATGCGGATGAGCTCCGGGTGCAGGCCGTGAACGCCGAGGTCGATGCAGGTGCGTTTGCCGGTTTCGATGATCTCGTCTTCCACCTGCTTCTTCACTTTCTCGACGATCTCTTCGATGCGCGCGGGGTGAATGCGGCCGTCGGTGACGAGTTGGTGCAGCGCCAGGCGGGCGATCTCGCGGCGAACGGGATCGAAGCCGGAAAGGATGATCGCTTCGGGCGTATCGTCGACGATGATCTCGATGCCGGTAGCAGCTTCGAGCGTGCGGATGTTACGTCCTTCGCGGCCGATGATGCGTCCTTTCATCTCGTCGTTCTCGATATGGAAAACGGAGACGGAATTCTCGATCGCATGTTCGGTAGCGACGCGCTGGATAGTTTGGATGACGATGCGCTTGGCTTCTTTGTTGGCCGTCATTTTCGCTTCGTCCATAATTTCTTTCACGAGCGACATGGCTTCGGTGCGCGCTTCGGATTTCATCGATTCGACGAGCTGGGCTTTGGCGTCTTCACCGGAAATGCCGGCGATGGTTTCGAGCTGCTCCACCTGCTTGCGGTGCATCTTTTCGATGTCGTCCTGCTTTACTTTGATCAGGTCGAGCTGGTGTTCGAGCTCTTTGCGGCGTTTCTCGAGCTCGGCGTCTTTGCGCTTGGTCTCTTCCATTTTCTGGTTGAGGGTCTGCTCTTTCTGGCGGGCGCGGTTCTCGGCCTGCTGCACCTGGTTGTTGCGTTCGTTGACGGCCTTTTCGTGCTCCTGCTTCAGTTGCAGAAACTTTTCTTTGGCCTGCAGCATTTTCTCCTTCTTGAGGGCTTCTCCGTCGGCTTCCGCCTGTTTGAGTTTATCATTCACCTTTTTGGTGACCGCGTTGCGCAGAACGGTAGCGGTAGCCAGGATTCCAATGACGAGTGCCCCCGCTCCGGCGATCAGTGCCCACATAATTTTCGGGTCCATAACGGGTTTGTATTAGAGTTAGTGGTTTGTTGGTTAACAAAAATCCCGCATTCCGCTCGTGCATCACGGGCGAGGTACGGGAATTCATCAACAGGTGTATGTGTCCAACCGGACTACGCAGAAGCTTTCGACCGCCCGAGGTGCGCATCCATGAGGGCATCGAGATCGGAAAGCGCGGCGATGAGGCCGTCTTTGTCTTCGATTCCATTGGATTTTGCTTCGAGGTATTGTGTGGCGAACTGGAGGGCCGTCATGGCCAGCAGGTCTTGTTTGTCCTTGACGGAAAACTGCGCTTCCAGCCGGGCGACGCGGTCGTTGATGCGTTGAGCGGCATCGATGACGAATGCTTCTTCCCGGGCTTCCACGGTGAGTGGATAGGTACGGCCTGCGATGGTTATTTTGACGGACTTTTCGCCCATGAGTCGGTTGCTTCTGAAGTTCCGGTGTGAAGAGAACTTTACCTGTTGAGCTGCGCGATGCACTTATCGATTTCCCGCACCAGCTCGTTTATCTTGAGTTTAATTGCAAGATTCTTGTCTGATTCCGAACCGGAAAGGTTTTGGGCAAGCAGCAGGGCCTTGTTCTGGTCTTCCAGCTTGCGATTGGCCTCTTCGAGTTCTTCCACCCTGCTTTTCAGGCGTTTAGTCTGCTCTTTGAACTGAACGTTCTCCTTCTGCAGGGCTTCCTGCAAAGCTAAGATTTTTTCGGTCTTGGCCTTGAGTTTCTTTACCGCCTCGTGCAGGGAATTCATACGCTACGTCCTTGAAGGGTTGGTTCGGTAAAGATAGTTTTTTGAGGTGATTTTTAAGGAGATAACAAAGGCGTTAGACGAAACGACATGGAATCCTCCTGAAGACGGTAAAAAGGGAGACGGGATTTCAGAAGATAGACTTTAATCAGGTTACCGGCGTCTCTTTTTCTTCTTCGGAGTATCGGCCGGCAGAACAAATTTGATCGGCTGTGTAATATTTACACGCACCGGTTTGCCATTCAATTTTCCCGGCGTCCACTTCGGCATGAGGCCAATCACGCGTTCTGCTTCTTTCGAAAGGCCCGGCGCACCGGGAACGCCTTTCACCGTTTGAATGTTGGTGATTGAACCGTCTTTCTCCACAGTAAACTGTACGTAGACGGTTCCCTGCAATCCTTTTTCTTTTTCAATGAGCGGATACCGGATGGAATCGCGGAGGAACTGTAAGAAAGCCGTTTCTCCTCCCGGGAACTGCGGCATTTCCTCTTTCATGATAAAAGAGTCAGCCGAAGTCGGCGGCGGTGGTGTGATATCGTTGTTTTGCGCGAAGCCGGGCAGGTATCCAGCGAGCAATAGAGCACACAAAAGGAAAAACTTCTTTATCATTTTCAGTTCGGGAGTGTAAATCTGACCGGCTGTGTAACACTCACCCGGATCACCTTGCCCTTCATTGTAGCAGGCTTCCACTTCGGCATATTCATAATAACGCGCACCGCCTCCGCAGAAAGCTCGGGCGCATCGGGAACGCCTCTTACGACCGTTGCGTTTGAAATGCGGCCGTCTTTCTCAACGACAAACTGAACATAGACTGTTCCCTGCTGGCCTTTATCACGGGCTTCTTTCGGATACTGAATATTGGTTCTCATATATTCCACGAAAGCGGATGAACCTCCGGGAAATTCGGCGAGATGCTCAGCGTAGGAATAAATTTGAGTGTCGCCAATATCGGTCACCAATCCCGGTTTATCCATCGGAGGTAACGAATCGGCAGCAGATGCGGGCCGGCTCGCCTGTTCTTGCGGGGCAATGTTTTTCTGAGGACTTTGCGGGGAATCCTTTGTAAGCACGAATTTGACCGGCTGCGTGATAGTCACACGCACCGGTATTCCTCTCATGCGTCCCGGCGTCCACTTCGGCATTGCCTCAATTACGCGCACCGCTTCTTCCGAAAGTTCGGGGGCGTCTTTCACGCCTTTCATCAGCTTCACGTTGGAAATGCTGCCATCTTTCTCTACGATAAACTGGACGTAGACTGTCCCCTGGTGATTTTTCTCTTTAGCCAGCGGCGGATAATGAATTTCATTTTTCAGGTATTCGAAAAAAGCGTTCTGCCCGCCGGGAAACTCCGGCATTTGCTCCGCATACGTAAATACAGGACTCGAATCACGGGCTACTGTTTGGGTTTGCACTGTAACGCTGGGCGGCGGTGGTGGTGGTGGTGTATCGTTATTCTGAGCGATGCCGCGTACGGCTCCTGCGAGCAGCAAAAAAGCGATGAGGTAGGTTTTCATTGGGGTCATTTGAAATGCAAATTACTTTTTAATTCAACTTAAAATTCACCGGCACGATCATTCTCGTGCGCACCGGCTTCCCTCCTACCGTTCCCGGTTTCCATTTCGGCATGAGGCGAAGTACCCGCATCGCTTCTTTCGTCAGTCCGGGACCGTCTTCCACTTCTTTCACCGGTTGGATCGTGCTGATCGTTCCGTCTTTCTCGACGATGAAGCTGATGAACACGCGGCCCTGGATGCCTTTCTCCTTCTCATTCTGCGGGTAGCGGATGTTCGCGATCAGGAAATGCGCAAACTCCCGCTCACCGCCAGGAAACTGCGGAGCGACTTCCACGCGAATCATATTCAGCGTGTCACCATCCGGTGAACCGGCATAAACCAGCGTATCCGGGCCCGTGCTGCCGGCAGTCAGTGAATCCTTCCGCTGTGCGTGCAGCGCGAGCGTGAGCAGGGAAAAAATCGTGAGCGAAAAGAGTTTTTTCATTGGGGTAATACTTCCATGGGTTGAATGATCTTCACGCGAACCGGTTTTCCGTTGCTCTTGCCGGGCGACCATTTCGGAGAGGTCGATAAAACGCGGACCATTTCCATGCCGAGCAGGCTATCGCCCTGCACGAATTTTACCTGGGATAGCGAGCCGTCCGTCTCCACGTAAAAACTCACATACGCTTTGCCGGTGTGCTGAACGGAATCCGACGGCTGATACGTGATATTTTTTTCAAGGAATTCATTGAACGCCGCTTCTCCACCTGGAAATTGCGGCATCTCCTGCGCTTCGAGCACACATTGAAACCGTGACGTATCGATTCGCGCAACAATGGAATCTTCCTGCGCAAACGTCAGCGTCGCGATACAAAAGAACAAGAAGAAGAATCCCGCTTTCATGCCTGAATTATTGCAGCGTGAATTTCACCGGCATCGTCATCTGCACATTCACCGCGCGGCCGTTCATTCTTCCCGGCTTCCATTTCGGCGACTCCGAGATCAGGCGAACCGCTTCTTTGTCGAGGCTCGGAGCGCCTGAAACACCTCTGGCCACGCGCACATCCGTCACCGAACCGTCTGTTCGCACGACAAACGAAACATACACCGTTCCCTGCTTATTCGCCTCCTTCGCGTCCTGCGGGTAACGAAGGTTGTCGTTGATGTATTTCTTAAAGGAATCATTCCCGCCGGGAAAATCCGGCATCTCTTCGGCGTACATAAAAATTTCGGGCTGGCGCGGCTGTTCGATTTCCTGCGTCGGTTCGATGACCGGCGGTTCACTGTTTTCAATCATCTGCGGTTCGTCCATCACTTGCTCATTCGTGGAAGGCAGCGCCGTACGGTTCGTTTTGTATTTGTTCGGATCGTTGTAGATCTCGCCGGGGCGACTGCTATCGAGCAATTCCTGGTACTGCTTCGTATTCGGCTTGAGCGGCTTCCCTTTTTCATCCCAGATCTTCGGCGCCGTCGTTGCATTTTGTCCGTCGCAATCCATCTCGATGAGCGGCTTACCGTTCATATACCACTTGCGGTACATGCCGACGATTCTTCCATTCGAATACGGCGTCTGCGATTTCATTTTTCCGTTCGGGTAATACGTCGTCCAATAATGATCACGCGTCTCGAAATGAAATTCACCTTTCTGCAGCAGCACGCCGGTGGAATCGTATTCGGAATAGACCGAGAACTCTTCCGTCTTTACGAAACCGGGATAGTATTTGTAAATGCGCGTCGTTTCCACTTTTCCGTTGCGGTAATACGTGTATGCCGAATCGAGCACGCCGTTGCGATACCAGCTCATCTTCGTCAGCGAGCTCCCGTAATAATATTCCTTCTCCGCGCCGTCGATCTTTCCCTGTGAATATTTCACTTCGCGCATGAGCTTTCCCTTGTCGAAATATTTGCAGACGCCATCGAGCTTGCCGTCTTTGTAATTTTCCGAAACACCGAGGAAGCCGTGATCATCCCATTTCTGGAAGGATCCGTCGAGCTTGTCGTCTTTGAAATAATATTCTTCGTTGCGTTTTCCATTGGCAAAACCGATGTGTACACCATTCCGTTTTCCGCCGGCATACGTGTCGATGCTCTTCGGCAGCGTGTCGCTCGTTTCGGTTGGCGAAGGATACGTGCGCCAGGTGCCGTCGGCCAATCCGTCGCTGTACGATTCGGTTGCTTTTTTTCTTCCGTTGTAATACCAGGTGCGGCGGTACACGATCTTTCCGTTGGCATACATCGTTTGCTCGCGCAGCTGCCCGTTCTCGTACCACCAGTTCTGCTCGCCGTCGAAATTGTTCATCGAATAATGCAGCACGTAGGATTTCTTTCCGCCCTGGTAATACGCCATCCACGTGCCGGTCTTCATGCCGCCGGAACCGTACGTGCCCTGCAACGCAACCGTGCCGTCATGAAAATATTCCGTGTATGCGCCTTCCGCGATATCGTCTTTGTACTGCACCGTTTTCATGAGCCGGCCGTCCGCTTCCCAGTATTTCCAGGTGCCCTGCTTTTTGTAATTCTTCACTTTGCCGGACGATTCCTTCTTACCGTTCTGGTAGTAAGTCGTCACTTTGCCTTTTTTCTTCTGCTGTTGCGCGAAAGCGGGAACTGCTGCAAGCGCGAATAAAAGCAGCAGCACGCGGGCGATTCGGATGGTCATTGCGGGTATGGAATTGAGAAGTAAAGTTACGAATAGTGGGGGTGTTGTAAACGGGAGAGGTGGTAATGCGCTGGGGGAAATTCGCGGGAACCACTTAAGACACTTGAGGCACTTAAGCCATCTCACCCGAAACCCGCAACTACGCACCTACGCAACTCTTCCGGCATATCGTTTGCCCTGCAATTAACAGGTAAACGTTGACAGTTATCCGGAAGGATGATTTTCATTGGAGAACGGCCTCGTAATTTTAAGGATGATGAAACGTGCAGCACTCATTTTTTCACTATTGATGGCGGGGACGCTTTTTGCAAAGGAAACGCAGTACCCGAAAAATTATTTCATGGCGCCGATGGACATCCCGATCCGGCTGGCAGGAAATTTCGGCGAGCTTCGTCCGAATCATTTTCATACGGGAATCGACATTACGACGCATGGCGTGGAAGGTGTCCCGGTGAAAGCGGCGGCGGAAGGATACGTTTCGCGCATCAAGATCGGTCCGTGGGGATACGGGCGCGTGGTTTACGTGACGCATCCGAACGGCTACACGACGGTGTATGGGCATCTCTCGAAACTGAACGGTGCGCTCGATCAGTACGTGGAGAAAAACCAGTATGCGAATGAGTCGTTCGAAGTCGAGCTCTTCCCGAAGCCGGAGGAATTCCCGGTGAAAAAAGGCGAAGTGATCGCTTACTCCGGCAATACCGGCTGAAGCGTATTCCATTCTCTTATCTTCTATCTTTTGCTGTAAGAAAGTGTACAGGGCATCTTTTACACCCAGTACCCGGTTGGTTTGGTTCAGGTCTTTTTCTTTTTCTGCCATACCATAGAAACGGCC
>CAMLEF010000052.1 GCA_946478675.1 uncultured Flavobacteriales bacterium
AGCCTCCGGCGGACAATGGTCGGGTGGTCTCGGAACGTTTGCCCCGGGCAACACCGCGCTCAACGCCGTGTATACGCCGACTGCGGGAGAAATTTCTTCGGGAAGCGTAACGCTCACGCTGACGACCACCGGCAACGGAACCTGCACCGCAGTAACCGACCAGGTCACGATCTTCTTCACGCCGGCTCCGACGGTCAACGCAGGTCCCGATCAAACGGTTTGCGCGAACAACTCAACGGTAACGCTCGGTGGAACATTTACGATCGCTTCCGGCGCTGTATGGTCCGGCGGCGGCGGCGTGTTCTCTCCGAACAACACGACGATGAACGCCACGTACACACCGACAGCTGCAGAACGTTCTGCCGGAACGGTAACGCTGACACTCACGACAACCGGTAACGGAACCTGTTCTTCGGTCAGCGACCAGATGGTGATTACGATCACGCCTTCTCCGGTGGTGAACGCAGGTCCCGACCAGACGAAATGCGGCAACAATCCGAACACGACACTCGCCGGCAGCGTAACGGTTGCTACAGGCGGCATCTGGTCCGGTGGCGCAGGTACGTTCAACCCGAACACGACGGCGCTCAATGCCGTTTACACGCCGACCGCGGCAGAAATTGCAGCAGGCAGTGTCACGCTCACGCTGACATCGACCGGCAACGGAACCTGCAACGCAGTAACCGACCAGGTCACGATCTTCTTCTCTTCTCCGCCCACAGCCAACGCTGGTCCTGACCAGACGAAATGCGCGAACAACGCGGTGACGACACTTGCAGGAAGTGTTACAGTTGCATCCGGCGGACAATGGTCGGGTGGCCTCGGCATCTTCTCGCCGAACAACAACACGCTGAACGCAACCTATACGCCGACCGCTGCTGAGATTGCTTCGGGCTCGCTGACTCTGACGCTGACGACGACCGGCAACGGAAGCTGCACGGCAGTGACCGACCAGATGATCATCACCTTCACGCCGGCACCGACGGTGAACGCAGGATCAGACATGGTTGTTTGCGCGAACAACTCGCAAGCGACATTGAACGGCAGCTTCACGGTAGCTTCGGGCGCAGTCTGGAGCGGTGGCGCAGGAACATTCACGCCGAACAACGCGACGATGAATGCGACGTACCAACCGACCGCCGGCGAGATCGCTGCAGGAAGCGTAACGCTCACGCTGACGACAACCGGTAACGGAACCTGTTCTTCCGTCAGCGACCAGGTGCTCATTACGATCACGCCTTCGCCGATCGTGAACGCAGGCCCGGACATCAACTCTTGCGCGAACAACGCTGCCGTTTCATTGAACGGACAAGTGTTCAACGCGGGTGGCGGTGCGTGGTCCGGCGGAAGCGGAACGTACAACCCGAACAACACGACGCTGAATGCCATCTACACGCCGAGCGCGGCCGAGATTGCAGCAGGAAGCGTAACGCTCACCCTTTCTTCGACGGGCAACGGCTCGTGCAACGTGGTGAGCGACCAGGTGGTGATCAACTTCGCGCCGTCGCCGGTAGCGAATGCGGGCTCCGATCAAACCGTGTGCGGCAACAACGCTACGGTGAACCTGAACGGCTTCGTGAACTTCTGCGCAGGCGGACAATGGTCGGGCGGCCTCGGGCTGTTCTCGCCGTCTGCCAACGCATTGAACGCAACCTATACGCCGACCGCCGGTGAAGTGGCGGCAGGTTCCCTGACACTCACGCTGACGACGACCGGAAACGGCTCGTGCAACGCGGTAACCGACCAGGTGGTGCTGAACTTTACACCGGCGCCGACGGTCGATGCGGGCACGCCGCTCACCAGCTGCGCCAACAGCCCGGCAGTCACGCTCAACGGCAGCTTCACGGTTGCTTCTGGCGCGATCTGGTCGGGTGGCAACGGATCTTATTCTCCGTCGAACACCGCGATGGGAGCAGTGTACACGCCGAGCGCCGCAGAAATTGCCGCAGGAAGCGTAACGCTCCATCTCACGACCACCGGCAACGGAAGCTGCCTGCCGGAAAGCGACAGTGTCCTGATCACGATCACGCCGGCTCCGACGGTGAATGCGGGTAACGACATCACGACCTGCGTCAGCAACCTGAACGTCGCGCTCAGCGGCAGCGTTTCCGGCCCGACGAACACAGGCTCCTGGAGCAGCAGCGGTACCGGTTTCTTCTCGCCGAACAACACGACGCTCAATGCAACGTACCATTGCAGCGCGGCGGATTCGACAGCAGGAACGGTAACGCTGACATTGACTTCTACGAACAACGGCGCCTGCTCTGCAGTAAGCGACCAGCTCACCATCTTCATCCTGCCCGCAGGTACTTCTTCGGCAGGTGCCGACCAGACGGTTTGCGCAAACAACTCTTCGGTTTCGCTCAGCGGCAGTGTCGGTGGCGGCGCTACTTCGGGAACCTGGGGAACGACCGGTACCGGTATTTTCCTCCCGAACAGCAGCTCGCTCAACGCGACTTACATCCCGAGCAACTTCGATGCTGCGAACGGCGGCGTAACGGTGTTCCTCATCGCGAACAGCTGCAACCCGGCCGTCGACAGCCTGCACATCACGATTACGCCGGCGCCGGTAGTAACGGCCGGACCGGACCAGACGGTTTGCGCATCTTCTCCGAACGCAACCTTGAACGGTAACGTAAGCGGCGGTTCGACCACAGGTGTGTGGACCACGAGCGGCAGCGGAACGTTCTCGCCGAGCAATACGGCCATGAACGCAACGTACACGCCGAGCGCAGCCGACATCAACGCACAAACCATCACGCTCACGCTGACGTCGACGAACAATGGCTCGTGCGCACCGGAATCCGACGTGATGCTGCTGCACATCTACCCGACCGGTTCTTCGAACGCAGGTCCCGACCAGATCGTCTGCACCAACAACCCGAACGTGATCCTGAACGGAACGCTCGGCGGCGGAGCAACGCAGGGACAATGGAGCACAACCGGCTCCGGTGTCTTCTCACCGAACGATACGGCGCTGAGCGCAACGTACATCCCGAGCGCGGCCGATATCACGGCAGGAAGCGTGAGCATCGTGCTTACCGCAACGAACAGCTGTAACAACGCGATCGATTTCATGAACGTGATCTTTACGCCGGCACCTGTTGTCGACGCAGGCCCCGTACAGCATACCTGCGGCGTAAACCCGACAGTGGCGCTGAGCGGAAGCGTGATGAACGCAATCGGCGGCGTATGGAGCGGCGGTAACGGAACCTTCACGCCGAACAACACGACGATGAATGCTTCGTACGTGCCGAGCGCGGCAGAACAGTCAGCCGGCTACGTGATCCTCACGCTGACCTCGACCGGCAACGGCAACTGTAATGCAGAGTGGGATACGACCACCATCTTCTTCTCCCCGGGCATTGTCGTCAATGCCGGCGTAGACCAGCAGGTGTGCATCAGCGCTTCGTACACGCAGCTCAATGGTATTGTTTCCAACGGCTCGACGACCGGCGTATGGTCGACACTCGGCTCGGGAACGTTCTCACCGAACGACAGCGCGCTGAATGCGTTGTACACCTTCAGCACGGCCGATACGGCAGCAGGTTCTGTCACGCTGGTGCTCACGTCAACGAACAACGGCGTGTGCCCGGTAGAACATGATACGATGACGATCACTTTCGGTCCGAGCGCGTTTGCCTATGCGGGCGCCGACCAGTCGATCTGCGCTTCCACGACGAGCATTGCATTGAACGGATTTGTAGCCGGCGGTGCAACGCAGGGCATGTGGACGACGACCGGCGGAGGAACCTTCTCGCCGAATGATTCCACATTGAACGCAACCTACACGCTCTCGCCGTCGGATATTTCGAACGGGCAAGTGATGTTCGTGCTGCAGACGACCGATCATGGTTCCTGCTTCCCGGGCATCGATACGATGTACTACTTCATCGCTCCGTCTTCCGTTGTGAGCGCGGGTGGTGACGTAACGGTTTGCGCCGACAACCTCAGCATTCCGCTCGGTGGTAACGTCAGCGGCGCATCTTCCACGGGCGTGTGGAGCACGATGGGCTCCGGAACGTTCTCGCCGAACAACACGGCGCTGAATGCAACGTACCTCCCGAGCGCGAGTGATTCGCTCGCAGGAATGGTAACGCTTGTGCTCACCTCGACCAACACGGGCTCCTGCACACCGGCCAGCGACACGATGAACATTTTCATCACTGAGCCGGCTGTCGTAAATGCAGGCGCCGATCAGACCGTATGCGCGCAGAGTGCAGCGGTATCACTTGGCGGAACGGTGACCGGCGGAACAACGACCGGCATCTGGACGTCACTCGGTACCGGAACGTTTGCTCCGCAGAACACCGATCTGAATGCAACGTACACGCCTTCGGGTGCGGATATCGTAGCGGGATCGGTAACCCTCGTGCTTACGTCGACCGGCAACGGCATCTGCGCAGCACGCACCGACACGATGGTCATCACGATCATGCCGTCGGCGGTGGTGAATGCAGGCCCCGACCGCGTGATTTGCGGAAGCAATACGGACGTGACGCTTGCAGGATTGGTTTCCGGCGTAACGAGCACCGGCATCTGGACGACGACCGGCACCGGTACGTTCTCGCCGAACGCCACGACGCTGAACGCTACATACACGCTGAGCACGGCCGATATCAACGCAGGAACGGTGATGCTCGTGCTGACTTCAACGAACAACGCGCTCTGCCCGGCGATCAGCGACACGATGTACATCAACGTCGAGCCGCTGCCGACAGCCGCCTTCAGCTCTGTTGCCGGTGATTCACTCGACGTCACGTTCACCGATCAGTCGAGCGGCGCGGTGAGCTGGTACTGGGATTTCGGTAACGGCGGAACCTCGACGCAGCAAAACCCGGTCTTCGTTTACCCGTCGGAAGGCAACTACAACGTTATGCTCGTCATCACCAGCTCCGGCGGTTGCACGGATACTGCGCTCGCTACGGTGACGCCGAAAGAGATCCTCACGCAGCCTGTGGCGATCCCGACCGGTTTCACGCCGAACGATGACGGACACAACGACGTGCTGCACGTACTCGGCGGACCGTTCACCGAAGTGGACTTCAGGATCTACAACGACTGGGGCAACCTGGTGTATTCGACGACCGATCCGCTTGCAGGATGGGACGGCACCTACAAAGGCAAACCGCAGCCCGGCGGCATCTACGTGTACACTGTCACCGGCACGACCATCGACGGCAAACACGTTACGCTTTCCGGCAACGTCACACTGATCCGTTAACGCATCCAGAAAAGAAGAACATGAAAAGCTCCTCTATATTTTCCCGTCGCAGCGGAATTCTGGCAGCATTCGCCTCGGTGCTGCTGCTGGTGAATGCGCCGCGCTTGCATGCACAGGATTTTCACCTCTCGCAATACGACATGATGCCGATGTATTACAACCCGGCGCAAACCGGGATGTACTTCGGCCAGCAGGACATGAAGTTCCGGCTCACCGGCAACTACCGTTCGCAATGGCAGAAGATCCAGGGCAAACCGTATTCGTCGATCGGCATTGGTTATGATATGCCGATGGAACGCTGGGGCGTCGGCGCACTGGTGATGGACCACATCGCAGGCACGTCGAACTTCTCCACCTTCCAGTTTTTGCTCTCCGGCGCTTACCGCATCACGAGCGACGACAGCAAAAACCATTTCCTCTCTGCAGGAATTCAAATGGGAATGTTCCAGAAACGTTTCTCGAACGGCAACCTGCTTTACGAAAGCCAGTACACCGGCACCGACGGGCTCGATCCCTCACTGCCGACGGGCGAAGCGTTCAACGACATGAGCATTACGCGCTTCGATGCGAACGTGGGGATCTATTACAAATACCTCGATCCAAACCATCACATCGATCCGTCGGCGGGCTTCTCGATCTATCACGTGACGATGCCGAATGAATCGTTCACCGGACAGAAAGCAAAGCTGCCGATGCGCTTCAACGGCATGGTCGATTGCGCGATCCATGCGAATGAAGATTTCACGATCACGCCGAACTTCCTGTTCATGTACCAGCGCAAAGCGTCGGAGTTCAACGCAGGATTGATGTTCAGCTACATCATGCCGGATTCTCCGTACGACCTGCTGGCCGGCGCGAATTACCGTCACAAGGACGCGATCATCGTGCATCTCGGCATCCGCCAGGGCAACAGCGTGTTCCGCGTCAGCTACGATATCGTGACGAGCCCGCTGAAAAAATACGGCGGCAGCCGCGGCGGTTTCGAGATGGGCGTGATCTATGCGGGTGTGCCGAAGGGTGGCTCGCATTCGCGAACGTCGTTGTAGAAATTGTTTTTGCTCCATGGGAAAGGTGCGGTGTTCTACTGCACCTTTTTCTTTTGGAGTAAACGGGAGAAGCACGAATTCCGATGCGGCTGTTGCGTTGGACCACTTAAGACACTTGAGAGCACTTAAGAACGCACAACTCCCTCGCAACTTCGCAACCCGCAACTCCGCAACTCGATCGACACAATCCCGCAAAAGATCGAAAACAAAATTTCAGAGGAGAGATGACGCGTAAGTTCACATTCACAAACGCTAATCTTCCATCCTATGAAAGCCTGTTTCAGAAAATCAATAATGGTATTTGACCGTGATCCCGGCATGTTGCTGAAGTGTGATCTGCTGCTGAAGAAAAAAGGGTACGACGTTTACGTTTCTACACATACCGATGATATCGTCGGGCAGGTGCGCGAGCATGAGCCGGATATTATCCTGATGAATTCCGCGATGCCGGGTGATGCGACCGACGCAATCCTGAAGATCAGGATGTGCGAGCCGCTGCGGATGATCCCGGTGATCCGTTTCTCTGCCAAAGCGCATACGGAAGAAACGGCGGTGCATGCCGTGGAAGCCGCTACGCGAATGAGCGCGTAGTTCATTTTCGTAAATTTGTAATTCAAATCCGTCCAGGCAGATGTAACTCTTCTTTCTTTCCGAGCCGATCACACGCGCCATTCCCGGCGCCGTTATTCCCTTACTCTTAAAGAAAGACATCATGCTAATTGTGCAGGATCTCGCGTACGCGTATCCGGGCAGGGACGGGTTGTTCGAACACCTTAGCTTCTCCCTGGCTGCGCATCAGAAAGCCGCGCTCACCGGCAATAACGGGACCGGAAAATCAACGTTGCTGAAAATTATCGCAGGAACACTTCGTGCCTCCGCCGGCAGCATACAGGCTTCCGCTCCTCCCTATTACATTCCTCAGCTCGCAGGAAATCCCGGCGCGCTCACCGTTGCCGAAGCGTTGCGCATCAGCGATCAACTGTCGGCGCTGGAAGAGATCCTTTCCGGGAATGTCACCGACAGGCATCTCGCTGCATTGAACGACGACTGGCTGATCGCCGAACGCAGCCAGGAAGCGCTCGCTCAATGGGGGCTGCACGCCATTCCGCTCTCGCAACCGATGCAGACGCTGAGCGGCGGACAGCAGATGAAAGTGCTGCTCGCGGGCCTTTCCGTTCACCGGCCGGAACTGGTTTTGCTCGATGAGCCCGCCAACCATCTCGACGGCAACGGCCGGAAGCTGCTGGAAAATTTCCTGGCGTCTTCTTCCGCAACGGTGCTCGTCGTGAGCCACGACCGGCAATTGCTGAACCTGCTGCAACCCACGCTGGAGCTGGATGCGCGCGGCATCACGGTGTACGGCGGCAATTATGATTTTTACGCGGAGCAGAAATGCATCGAACGAAATGCGCTGAAAGAAAATCTTCGCGACGCGGAAAAAGAATTGCGCAAAGCCAAACAGGTGAGCCGCGAAACTGCCGAACGTCGCCAAAGGCAGGATGCGCGCGGGAAAAAGAAGCAGCAGAAAGAAGGATTGCCCACCATCGCGATGAACACGTTCCGCAACAACGCGGAGAAAAGCACCGCGCGGCTGAAAGACGTGCACGAAGAAAAGATCGCCGGCCTTTCGGGGACCTTGCAGGAACTGCGGCAACAGCTTCCCGGTGCGGAAAAGATCCGGCTGGAATTTGATAACGCCGCTTTTCATCCCGGCAAACAACTCTTCCGCGCGACAAGCATCAATGTCGATGTGAATCACGCGCGGTTGTGGAAAGAAGACCTGGATTTGTCGATCAGCAGCGGCGAACGGATCGCGCTGAAGGGAGCGAACGGCGCAGGAAAGACTACGCTGCTTCGAATTCTGCTCGGCGGGCAGGAACCTTCGCGCGGCAGCCTGCAACGCACGTCGCTGCACCGCGTTTTCATTGACCAGGAGTATTCGCTGCTCGATCCGCAGCTGACGGTTTACGAACAGGCGACAGCGTTCAATGCAACGGGACTGCAGGAGCACGAGCTGAAAATACGGCTGCACCGTTTCCTGTTCGACGCAGAGAGCTGGGACAAATCGTGCAGCGCGCTCAGCGGCGGAGAAAAAATGCGGCTTGCGTTGTGCTGCCTCGTCATTCGTCAGCAGGCGCCCGACCTGCTCGTGCTCGACGAACCGACCAACAACCTCGATGTGCAGAACGTGGAACTGTTAGCATGCGCGATTCATGATTACCGCGGGACAGTGCTCGTGGTTTCGCATGATGAGCGTTTCCTGGAAGAGCTCGGCATTACGCGAACGATCGTGCTGGAGGGCAAGGCGGATTGATGTCTGTTTTGTAACTTGTTCGGATAAACCAAAATCCACCCTATGAAACACGCCTACTTTCTTCTGCTGCTCGCCGGCTTTTCTTTTATTTCAAAAAGCCACGCGCAATCGTTTTGCGATACGACGGGCAACGTGATCATTTATTCGAACTACGACGGAGGTCCGCTCACGATCAACGTCGATCAGAATATTCCGAACCTGAAAATCGGCATCGTCTCCTATGAGTTCGATCGCATCACGATCACCGGGCCTTATGCAGGCAACGTGACGAAAGTATGGTGGGCCGGTTACAACGGAACGAACGATCACTGCAGCCTCGGCGCGCCGCTGTACACGACGATCACCGGCGTTCCCAACAGCGTGGATTCGATCATTCAGTATCCCGCGGCAACGTACAGCAACCCGAACGGCTACAGCCTGATCATCTGCAATTATTCCTGCAGCACTACCACCAACCAGGGCGGCTGCAACACGGCGGACCAGATCGCGCATTATTTCCTGACGAACTTCGGCGGCACGCTGCGTTATCATTTTACGCAATACGGCTGCTGGACGAATACGATGAACGTTTCTTCCGGCGGCAACTGCTGCGCCAACCCGCTCACGACCGGCATCGAAGAATCGATCACGAATTCCTTCTCCGTTTCACCGAATCCTTCGAACGGCATTTTTCACGTGACGTTGCCCGAAGGAAAAACGGTTACCCAGCTGGAAGTCGTGAACGTATTCGGGCAGATCGTACGCACGGTTACGATCAATGGAAATGCGTCGGTTGATCTTTCGCTCGAAGGTGAAGCCGCCGGCATTTATTTCGTTCGCGCCGCAGGAGAAACCACCGGCGAGAAAATCCTGCTGACGAATTAAAAAACAAAACCACGGAGGCACAGAGACACAGAGAAAAAACTCCGTGACCCCGTGTCTCCGTGGTTTAAAATTATCGCGAAGCGATTACGCCGCGACGGCCTTCGCAAACTGCACGTTCGCCTGGATCTTCACTTCGTCGCTGACGACTACGCCGCCGGCTTCGGTGACCGCGCTCCAGTGCAGGCCAAATTCTTTACGGTTGATCTTGCCCGTTACTTCGAAACCCGCTTTGATGTTGCCGTAAAAATCTTTCATCAGTCCGCCGAATTCCACGTCAAGCTCGACCGGTTTCGTGGTGCCGCGCATCGTGAGGTTGCCTTTCAGCTTGAACGTATTGTCGCCCGTTTTTGCAACGCCGGTGGAAACGAAATCTACCGTCGGAAAATTCGCTGCGTCGAAGAAGTCGGCGCTTTTCAGGTGACCGTCGCGCTGCTCGTTGCCGGTGTTGATGCTGTTCACGTCAGCCGTGAAATGCACGTTTGCCGTTTCGAAAGAATCACCGTCGGTTTCCACTTCAGCGCTGAATTTGCCGAAGCTGCCGGTTACGGTTGAAATCACAAGGTGCTTGATCTTGAATTGGATCTCCGAGTGCGTCGGGTCGATCGTCCATTTCGTTTTCATGATGTATCTGTTTTAAAGGTGTTTTTTCGTTGATTGACACGACAAAGGTGCAAAATTTATATGTAGCTACATATATTGCAATTGTATTTATTTGTAACGTATTGTATGTCAGATCATAATTTTTATTTGGCGAACATGGAATTCGCTCGTTTTTACGATTTGGCGGTGATTTCCGGGCGACCGGCGCGGGCAGATATTCCTACTTTTTGGTGAATCCTGCGGCCACAACATTGCCGTATTTTCGTTTCCCCAACCTCTCCCCTATGAAATACCGCTTTGTTCTGCTGAGTGTGCTGCTGTCCGCATTTGCATTCGCGCAATCGCCCGTGCGCTCCGGCGAATTTCTGTACACGGTGCTGCTCAACAAATTTGCGACGCCGCGGCAGGTGCAAACGCAATGGTGGCACGAATACATCGAGCCGCAGCCGAACCAGGATTTTTTTCTGCCGCTGCTGCAGGGACTCGACTCCGGCCGCATCGCTGCGTTTCAACCGGAATTTCCTTTCGAAAAACCGATGACGCAATCGGAGCTGCACACGCTGCTTCACCCGGTGCACGAAGAAGAACGTTATGATCCGCTCACGGAAGTCGCCGTTGTGCAGGTAGAAGAACCGGTTACGCCCGACAAGATCGTTTCCGTTACGTTTCACGAACGCTGGGAATACGACGAGAAAAACAAAACGCTGCGTAAAACGGTGCTCGGCATTATTCCGCATATCCTCGTGCGGCCGGCGAATGCGTACAACTATTACACGGCCGTTCCGCTCTGTTACATTCCGTTCCGCGGTTCGGATGCCGGCGCAGCGCCGCAAGTAACCGGCATTACGTTCGATCTGCAAACGTCCGACACAGCGGCCTTCTTCCCGATTCCCGGCTGTGCGATGGTTTTCCCGCAGCAATCGCTTCGCGCAAAAGAAGATTCGCTGGTGCGCACGATCACGCAAACCGCCATTGGTAAAAAGACGAAATTGTTTGCGCCGCATTACCCGTTTGCAACGCCGATGGAAAATGCGCCGGTCAATGCGAACGGCATCCGTTTTTACGAAAGCTGGTCGATGAACACGGGAACGATGCAGTTTTCGAAAACTGTTTTCGGCGTCGCGCTGACAGATCATAAAAATCCGCAGGCGTTTGTGCCGCTGAATAAATTCATTCCGAAACCGGTTTCGCTGCAACAGAAAATTGTCGTCGATACGATTGCATACACATCACCGTTCCGGGCCATTTCGTATTACGAGCATTCGACGATCACCGGCGATACGTCGCACCTGCGGCAGGTCACATCCGCGTATGGCCGTCTCGCGCGAGAAGGAAAACTTCCTGCGTATTCGTTTTACGAAAACAAGAAGATGGATACCGCGGCAGTGCGCGAACAGTTTACGATCCGCGAAACGTACGAATACGAAGACCCGAACAATCCCGGCGTTTTCCAGGATACGACGCTCGTGATGATGCAGCCCGACAGCCAGCTCGACGGTTGGCAGTTTTACGAGCGCTGGTCGTACGATCCGCAGCAGCATATGTTCACCAAAAATATTTATCGCATTGCGCTGCTCAATGAAAAGCAAACCCCTTACGGAGAAATCCTCGCTTTGCGTCCGTTCATCGTGCTCACACTTCCCGCAGCGGATTCTTCAATGAAAAAGCCGGAGTACCTCGTGGCGAAAAACGTGGTGGTGCCGGTAGAAATTTCCCGCAGCACAACCAACGACGCTGCCACGGATTACGGCGCGCGTTTCGATTCCGTCTTCGCGGCCTACTCCACGAATTATTTCACGAACGTCGTTCCGTCGCTGCGTTGGCAGTTGTTGCAAAGCCTGCTCGCCGATGGTTTGTCGGGAAAGCTCACCTGCTACGATTCCGCCGGAGTCGTGATGCCCGCGCAACAGCTCCGCCGCCGCCTCGACGAATTGCACGGCCACACGACAGGCGATACACAATTCTCCGATTACGCGTTGTTCAATGAAATCGCTTTTACGGAAAACTGGTACTTCAATCCCACCACCGGCCAGCTGTACAAAGAAGTCGTCGCCGTGTCGTTCCAGATTGCCGCCGTCGAAGTTCCTGCGAGGACGATTGTGACGATCCGGTTGAAGCCGTGAAGAGAAATTAAACCGCCAAGACGCAAAGGAGCGCAAAGAAAAAAGGCGCGAAGAACGTTCTGTCCTCCGCGCCTTTCGCATTCAATTTTCAATGGCGAATTTTCAATCTGCGAAAATCTGCGTCATCTGCGGCTATAATTTTCAATCCGCGTAATCTGCGTAATCCGTGGCAAAAAAGGCAGCAGAGACGCAGAGCGCGCAGAGGAAAAATCCGCGTAATCGTGGCGACTTCCGGAACCCAACAGATTTTCGATTGTTCCCGACAGTAATTCATTTGCCGGCTTGCTGTATTTTTCTTCTGCGGAAATTGCAGCATGAAGTTTTCTTTACTGGTGCTGGTGTTGCTGCTTTTCATTTCCTGCGGGAATGAGAATCATAAAGCGCTGCGGAAAAAATTTATCGCTCTCCGTTTTTAATCGTTCTGCAAGCATAAAAGAAAAAAGGCGCGAAGAACTCTGCGTCCTCCGCGCCTCTGCGGCATAATTTTCAATCTGCGAAAATCTGCGTCATCTGCGGCTATAATTTTCAATCCGCGTAATCTGCGTAATCCGTGGCTACAAATACTCATTCGCCAGGTTCGCCAGCTCGCTCCGTTCGCCTTTCTGCAGCGTGATGTGCGCATACAGCTCTTTTCCTTTCAGGCGATCGATGAGGTACGACAAACCATTCGACTGCGTATCGAGGTACGGCGTATCGATCTGGAAAATATCGCCGGTGAAAACAATTTTCGTGTTCTCGCCTGCGCGGCTGATGATCGTTTTTACTTCGTGCGGCGTGAGGTTCTGCGCCTCGTCGACGATGAAAAATACATTCGACAGGCTGCGGCCGCGGATGTAGGCGAGCGGGCAAACGATGAGCTTTTCGTTCTCCACCATTTCGTTGATCTGCTTGAACTCGCGGTCCTTTTCGCTGTACTGGCTCTTGATGTATTTCAGGTTATCCCACAGCGGTTCCATGTACGGGTTCAGCTTGCTCTTGATATCGCCCGGGAGATAACCGATGTCTTTGTTGCTCAGCGGAACGATCGGTCGCGCGAGATAGATCTGGTGGTAATTGCGGCGTTGCTCGAGCGCGCCGGCCAGCGACAGCAGCGTTTTGCCCGTGCCCGCCACACCCTGGATCGTCACGAGACGAATGTCTGGATTGAGGATCGCATCGAGCGCGAAGGTTTGCTCGGCATTGCGCGGCTGGATGTTGAACGCCGTTTGTTTCTTCACGCGTTCGAGATTATCGTTCGTCGCGTTGTACCACGCCAGCACCGATTTCTGCCCGCTCTTGAGAATGTAAAAATGATTCGCGTGCAGCTTCTGCTTTTTCATCGGCACAGGAACTGCCGTCGACTCTTTTTCATACAGCTCGTTGATCGTAGCGATCGGCGTTTTATCAACGGTGGTATTGCCCGTATAAAGCTCGTTCGGGTTCTGAACTTTTCCCGTCTCGTAATCTTCCGAAGCGAGGTTCAGCGATTTCGCCTTGATGCGAAGGTTGATGTCTTTGGTGACGAGGATCACTTTCCTTCCGGGATTCTGCTCGGCGAGCAGCAGCGCAGAGTTGATGATGCGGTGATCGGCTTTTTTCTCTCCGAAAACTTTTTCCGCATCCACCTTCGAGCCGCCGTGCATTTCAATCTTGAACATCCCGTGGCCCTTGCCGTTGATGTTCACCCAATCCTGTAAAGTGTTCCGCCCGGAGATCTTGTCGATGTAACGTGTGAATTCCCTTGCGGCAAAATTTTTCGTGTCGTTTCCTTTTTTGAAATTATCTAATTCCTCCAGTACCGTGATCGGTACCACCACATCGTGCTCTTTGAAGTTCTTGATTGCGTTATGATCATAAATGATCACGGACGTGTCGAGCACGAATATTTTTTTCTCCTTCGTCATAAAGAGCGTATTGGTTGTAGGACTAAACTATCAAAACCATCACGGGATTTACGGGTACCCCGGGTCGAATTAATGAACAACAGCCTGTTATTTCCGGACCTCCCGGGAAATTTGTGCCATTGAGCGGGCGTTTTCCGGTTTTTGTCGAAACTGGTTGATAATTAGATAAATATATCTTATCCTTGTTAAGGTGGTTTCGACGCCCCTCACCTGTCCGTTTTTAACTTTTTCTTTACCAGAATTGATCGGCGTGTGGAAATGCTGCCTTCCACATCCCTACAGAAACGTCCACACCTATTCACACCTTCATGAGATCAACCTTACGTTGCTGCACAAGCGTATTGCTCTGCCTTCTTTCTTCTGCCCTGCTGCGGGCGCAGAACTGGAAGCAGCCGATGACCGACCCCTCGGTTTCCTTCTACCAGATCCAGCAGGATTTCCGCCACGACATGCGGTGGAAAGAGCGCGAGCTGGAACGTGAACGACAGGAAGAAGCCCGCAGGCAATCTTCCGTTCAGAAAACCGGAACGACAACTACCGAAGAAGACGAAGAAGAAGCGGAAGGTTATCTCCAGTACAAACGCTGGGAAGATTACATGGCCCCGCGCGTTTATCCCTCGGGCGACCTCACGCTGCCGTCCACCAACTGGGATCGTTTCCAGGATTACCTCAACAACAACGCGGACGCGAATTACCAGTACCAGCGCAGCCAGCCCGGCGGCAACGCCATGCGCCAATCCGGCCCGACGTTCACCATGGCCAGCAACTGGACCTTCGCAGGACCGACCGGCGCTCCTACGGGTGGCGGTGCAGGACGCGTGGGCTTCGTTCGCGTGGATCCCACCAACAGCAACAACGTGTGGGTCGGCGCTCCGGCGGGCGGCCTCTGGAAATCCACCAACGGCGGAACCAGCTGGACCACCAACACCGACTTTCTCACTGTCATCGGCGCTTCCGACGTAGCGATCGATCCGACAAACACGCAGACGATGTATCTCGCCACCGGCGACGGTGATGCGGGCGATACGTATTCAATCGGCGTAATGAAATCCACCGACGGCGGCGCCACGTGGAACACCACCGGCCTCACCTGGACTGTGAACCAGGGCCGCGTGATCCGCAAGCTGCTCATCAACCCGACAAACACGCAGATCATCATGGCGTTCTCGAATGCCGGCATCTGGCGCACCACCAACGGCGGAACCAACTGGACGCAGGTGCTCACCAACAACTGCACCGACGGGGAATTCCAGCCCGGCACGCCGAACACGGTTTACGCCTGCGGCACGAGCTTCTTCAAATCCACCGACGGCGGTGCTACCTGGACCACCATCACTTCCGGAACGCCCACCGCAGCCAACGTCGATCGCCTGGCAATTGCAGTTACCGCAGCGAACTCCGCGTACGTGTACATGCTCGCCGGAAGCGCGGCCAACGACGGCTTCTACGGCTTTTACAAATCCACCAACAACGGAACGTCTTTCACGCAGGTCACCGTTTCTTCTCCGTCGAACATGCTCGGCTGGGCAAGCGCAGGCAACGACTCCGGCGGACAAGGCTGGTACGATCTTTCGCTCGATGCCTCTCCGACGAATGCGAATGAAGTGCTCGCGGGCGGCGTCAACATCTGGCGCACCACCAACGGCGGAACCAGCTGGACGCTGAATGCGCATTGGACCGGCTCCGGCGCTCCGTACGTACACGCCGACATTCACCACATTTCTTACGCTAACGGCACCACCGTTTGGGTCGGCTGCGACGGCGGTGTTTTCAAAACGACGAACAACGGCACGAACTGGAGCGACATGAGCAACAACCTCTGCATCGCGCAGTCGTACCGCATCGGCCTTTCCGCATCGAACGCTTCGCTGTGGATCACCGGCCACCAGGACAACGGCACCAACTTAAAGAACGGCGCTTCTTATGGCCAGACGATGGGCGGTGACGGCATGGACTGCTTCATCGACCGCACGAACAACAACGTGATGTACGGCGAGCAATACAGCGGCTCGCTGAACCGTTCCACCAACGGCGGCGGCTCATGGTCGGCGATCACCTCCGGCCTGACGGGAACGGCACCCTGGGTAACGCCCTGGTACCAGGATCCGACGACGGCGAATACGATCTATTGCGGGCGCAGCAACATCTGGAAATCCACCAACCAGGGGACGAGCTGGACCATGCTCGCCGCACTTCCGGGCAGCGGCACGATCGTGGATTTTAAAGTCGCGCCTTCGAATAATCAGGTGATTTACGTCGTGCGTTCCAACGCTGTTTACAAAACCACCAACGGCGGAACCAGCTGGACCACGATCACCGGAACGCTTCCCGTCGGCAGCGCAGCCATCTCGCGCGTAGACGTGAAACCGAACGATCCGCTCGTCGCAATTGTCACCTTCTCCGGTTATTCTTCCGGCAACAAAGCTTTCAAAACCACTAACGGCGGAACCAGCTGGACGAACATTTCCACGGGCCTGCCGAACCTCCCGGTGAACTGTGTTCGTTTCGATCCGGGCAACGCGTCAACAGAAGCCGTGTATGTCGGCTGTGACGTCGGCGTGTATTACATGGACAACACGTTCACGTCCTGGCAACCGTATTTCACCAGCCTGCCGAACGTTCCCGTATTCGATCTCGAAGTGTATTCGCCGACCGGCAGGCTGCGCGCTTCCACTTACGGACGCGGCGTTTGGGAAGTCGACATCTACAACCCGGGAACCCTGCCGCCGGTTGCGTTGTTCGCGCCGAGCACGCTGATCACCTGCGTGGGCAGCGCCGTCAACTTCACCGACCAGTCTTCTTTCAACCCGACCTCCTGGAGCTGGACGTTCCCCAGCGGAACACCCGCAAGCGCCACCACGCAAAACGTCAACGGCGTGATCTGGAATACGCCGGGAACGTACACCGTTACGCTCACCTGTTCCAACGCCAACGGCAGCAGCTCAGCCACGCAAGTAGTAACCGTTCTCGGTTCCGTTGCTCCGCCGCTGGTAGAGGGTTTTGAAGCCGCGCAGTTCCTGCCCACCGGCTGGACCGCGAAAAACATCAACAACGACGGCATCTACTGGGCGCAGGCTTCCGTCGGCGCCACCAGCACGAAGAGCGCGACGTTCGACAACTACAACAACGACGTGGCCGGCGCGCAGGATGAAATGTGGGCGCCGCGATTGAACTGCTCGTCGTTCTCGACGCTGTCGATGACCTTCGACGTGGCTTACGCGCCTTACGATCTCGTGACGTACACAGACACGCTGCAGGTGCTCGTTTCCACCGACTGCGGCGCAACCTGGACTTCCGTCTATCTCAAGGGCGGTTCCACGCTTGCAACGGCCGCCGCACAAACCGCATCGATGTTTTCACCGACCGCAGCGCAGTGGCGGAATGAATCCGTTACGCTGAACGCTTATGCGGGACAAAGCAGCGTGCTCATCGTATTCCGTAACCGCGGTCATTATGGCCAGGCGATGTATGTCGACAACATCAACATCACCGGAACAACAGCCACCATCCCGAGCGCGACCTTCACCGCCAGCACGACCACCGTTTGCGCAGGATCGCCGGTCAACTTTACGGACAACTCGACGAACAACCCGACAAGCTGGAGCTGGACGTTCCCGAGCGGAACACCGGCATCTGCCACTACGCAAAACGTAACGGGCGTAGTCTGGAATACGGCCGGCACCTAC
>CAMLEF010000053.1 GCA_946478675.1 uncultured Flavobacteriales bacterium
CGGTAACGATCGAGGCACCCACGCCGGATTTGTCGGCGCGCAGGTAAAGTCCCGCCCAGCCTTTTACATTCGACGTTTTCATCCAGCCCGTCATCCGCACGCGCTTGCCGAGAAAAAATCCGGGACTGTTATCATGCACCAGCATTCCGAAACCATCCACTTTCGCTTCAATGGATTTGATCGTGAATGCATCCTGCCCGTTTTGTCCGCCGTCGCTCACGTTGTCCATTTCATAAGCGTTCGCTTTCGTGCCGCCTTTGTACCAGCCGCCGGTGAGCGTGAAGGAAAGCAGCAGTGAGAGAAACGGAAGTGCGGAGAAGTAGCGGATGCGCATGGTGGTGGAAGAAGGCGGGGTTACGAATTACGAATAGTTACGAATATACGAATGCCATTACTAAAGAGGAGTTCGAATATCACAGGCGCACTGATTCGTATATTCGTATTCATTCGTAATTCGTAACCCCTAAGCTGTACCGTGAAAATTGTAATGCGCGTAATCCGCCAGCACGAGGTTGAGGAATTGTACCGTCGGTAATTGCTGGGGCGGCGGGTAAACGTTCATGATCGATTTTACTTTCGCGCCGAGATATTCCAGCAGCTGGTAATTGCCCGTCTCGAACGATTGCGCCATGACGTCGCGGATGATGTTCATGTCTTTATCGCTGAGGTTGGCGACCTGCGGAAAGACGACGCGATAATTCGGGTTGATCTGGCTGAGGATCGTATTGCGCAATGACGTTTTGTATTTCGTGCGGATGACGATCGTGCCTGCTACCATGTCGCCGATGCGTTGGCTTTTATCGCTGATGATCGCTACCGGCAATGCCAGGCAGGTGAACGCGCTGACTTCGCCTTCGATCAATCGTGTGACCCAGCGGAATGCGAAATCACCGATGCCCGCGGGTGAGCCGTTCGTCTTCACCACTTTCAATCCCATGATCAGCTTGCCGAGCGAACGGCCGTTGAAGAGCGATTCCGCCCAGAGCGTATACGTGACGACGGGAATCGGGATGAGCACGTAGATCGTCATCATCAGCCGCTGGCGTTCTTCGAAATCTTCCCACGAGCCGCTGTTGAGCGCGCCCACTTGTCCCGCGATGAAATACGCGAGGAAAAGATAAGCGCCGAGAAACACCACGTCCAGCAGCCGCGCCAGCACGCGCTCGCCGATGTTCGCCGTCGTGTAGTTGATGGCGACATTTTGTGTGGTGACGATCCTGGCGGTATCGGACATGTTTGGGGTGCGAATTGCGAATGAAATACGAATATACGAATTGGGAAAATGGATTGCGATCGAAAGTAGTATTTCACGCAACTGCTTTTATAAGTTTGTTCGAGCGGAGTCGAGAACGTTTCGCATTCTAATGCAACAAGTTCCCGACTCCGCTCGAACAAGCATGGAGGCATTTACCGGATTGAATATAAAAATTGCGATTCGCTGGAAAGGCAGCAAAAACTTCCGGCAAAACCGGGAAGTAAATTTGTAGTTTCGTGTACCCCGCTCCGATGCCCGTTCGTATATTCGTACTTGTTCGTAACGGGGCCCCTACATCGATGAAGGAGATTACTTTCCTAAAGCAGAATTACCAGCGCTGGCAGCAATTCGAGGACATGCTTGGCTCCGACAAGCGTAACGACCCCGACGCGCTGGCCGATCTCTTCATCCGCATCACCGACGATCTTTCCTGGGCGCGCACGTTTTATCCCGGCTCCAACACGGAGAAATACCTGAACGATCTCGCCGCCCGCATTCACCAGGAGATTTACAAAAACAAAAAAGAGCGCCGCAGCCGACTGCTCACGTTCTGGTCGCACGAGATCCCGCTCATCATGGCGAAGAACCGGATGAACCTGCTCATCGTGTTCATCATGTTTGCGCTGTCGACGTGGATCGGTGTGATCTCCGCAAAACACGATGAAGGATTCGTCCGCATCATCCTCACGGACGAGTATGTCGACCAGACACTCGAGCGCATGCAACATGGCGATCCTCTGGGCGTTTACAAAGACGAAAGCCAGTTCGTGATGTTCTTCCAGATCGCGTTCAATAACTCGCGGGTGGCGCTGATGTGCGTGGTGGCCGGACTGCTCGGCTGGATGGGCGTCGGATTTTTGCAATTCAGAAACGGCGTCATGCTCGGCGCGTTCCTCTATTTTCTCTCCGACCAGGGCTTTTACCGCGAGGCGATGCTCACCGTGTGGATTCACGGCACGATCGAAATTTCCTGTATTCTCATTGCGGGCGCGGCAGGCATGGCGTTCGGAAAAGGATTGTGGTTTCCCGGCGCGTGGCCGCGTGGACTGGCGTTCATGCGCAGCACGCGTGAAGCGTTGAAAATCGGTGTGGGGCTTATCCCGTTCTTTTTTCTTGCAGCTTTCTTCGAAGGATTTGTAACGCGTTACACCGAGATGAACGACTACGGCCGCATGGCGATCATCTTCACTTCGCTCGCATTCGTGCTTTGGTATTTTGTGATCTGGCCGTTCTTCGTAGAACATCGCAAGGAACAGGACGGCGTGCTTGTGCTCGGTTACCTGCCGGTGATCGGACGATTGTTCCGCTATTCGCGTTATGCGAACAAAGAATTCAGCACACGCGTTGCCTTTCTCCTGCTGCTGTCATTGCTGCTGTTGCTGCTGCCGTCTCTCGCGATCCTGATGCAATTTTTCTCGAAGCAAAAGGCGGACCCGATCGCGTGGGTTTTCTTCAGCATCAGCTTTACGGCCGGCATCGGTCTTTGCGTTTACACGTTCATGACGCTGGGCAAGACGGAAGAAAAAGAGTTGCAGATCGCACGAAAAGAAAAGAACAACGTATCCGTATATGAACGGGAAGCCACAAGCACTAAGGTTTGAGCGTGTGCGCACGTTCGGCCGGCTCATGTCGGATACGCGGAAATTCATCCGTGATAATTTCGTCGTGTTCTTCAAGACGATCCTTTTCCTCGTCGGCCCCGTTGCGCTGATTACCTGCGCGCTCGAATCGTATTACGTCATCATGCTGCAGAACCCGGACGGTTCGCCGGACATGGAACACTTCGGCTCGTATCTCGCATTGCCGTTCATCTATTCGCAGTTCCGCTGGGCGATCAACGGTTTCGTCACCGCGATCGTCGTCAGCCATTTCATCAAAACGTACCGCGAAAAAGGCGAAGGCAAATTCGAAGTAGGCGACGTGACGCGTTCCATCTTCCGTGATTTCGGCGGCATCCTGCTGGCGTTCCTCGTGCTCATGCTCGGCGTAACGCTGGTCGGCGTGATCCTCGGCTACATGATCTACGGATTGGCGAACGTGTCGATGGGCGCTGCGGTGCTCGCGGGCATTGCCGGTTTCATCGGGTATTTTCTCATTCGCTTCCCGATGTGGTATTACCTCTTCTCCGTTTTTTTCGCGCGCACGCGTCAGCCGAAAACGCAGAATGTTTTTCCCGCGATGGGTTTTGCCGCAAAAGTATTCTCCGGCAACTGGTGGCAAACGTGGGTCGCATTTTTCCTGATGTGGCTGATCCTTTGGCTGCTCGGTTATGCGATTGCGCTTCCGGCAACGGTCGGGCAGGGCATCGCGAAACTTTCCACGGTGAACATCGACGAGAATTCTCCCGACTGGAAAATGGTACAGACGATCCTGATGACGCTCGGCGAATTCGCGAAAACGATCATCAGCAGCGTATTTTGCATCACCGTTGCGCTGCAGTTTTTCAGCCTGAAAGAAAAGCTGGACGGCGAAGGCACGAAAGAACTGGTCGATACGATCGGCAAAAACAATGACGACGATGGCGTGGAACTTACCTGGTAAGCTGTTGCGCTGGCTGCTGCCGGTGATCTTCCTGTTCGCGGGAAGCAGCTTCGCCGTGGCCGCGCCGGATTCGGTGCTGCATGCGGATTCTTCGGCCGTGCAGCAGAATGCGCCTTCGAAAAGCAAGCAGGAAGAATATTACAAAGACGATTACTGGAGCTACAACCGCCAGCGCGACAAGAACCGGAAAGAAGAGCGGAATGTTTTCGACCGCATGTGGGACAGCCTCATCAATTCGATCTGGGGCAGCTTCAACGATTCCGACGGCAAAAAAGGCGGATGGAATTTCTGGAACATTCTCGTCCTGCTCATCTTCATCGGCATCATCGTCTTCGCGATCCTCAAGATGACGAACACCGGCGTCAGCAGCCTCTTCTCCGGCAAACGGAAAAAAGCGGAAACGACCGACGCTACACTGGAAGACGTCGACATTCACGCGCTCGATTACGAAGCGCTCATCGACAGCGCGCTGCGTTCGAAAGATTACCGTCTCGCCGTGCGCCTCTGGTTCCTGCGCACGCTCAAGCAGCTTTCCGATAAAGAAAAGCTCACGTGGAAGCTCGACAAAACGAACAGCGATTATTACTACGAGCTCAGCGGCTCCGGCCTGCAGGAAGAATTCGGGCAGGTGAGCTTCGTGTACGATTACATCTGGTACGGTGAATTTCCCGTTGATGAAAAATCGTACCGTGAAGCGGAAGAGAAGTTCAAACATTTCACCTCGAGCATTTCCACCCAATGAAGCGCAACTGGCCCTACATACTCGTGCTGCTGCTGGTGGTGTTCATGCTCTTCCGCATGTCGAGAAGCTCATCGCACCGCCAGGTCATCTGGTCGGAGAATTACACCTGGCAATCCAAAAATGCGCTGGGCTGCTACGTGACGAACGATTTCATCGACGCGATGATGGACGGCCAGACGGAAATCGTCGACAAGACCGCCTACCAGCTGCTGGCCGATTCGCAGTACGTCAACAGCAATTACGTTTTCGTCAATTCCGATTTCAGTCCTTCCGCGCAGGATGTGATGCAGCTCTGCCGTTTCGTTTCCCGCGGAAATAACGTGATGATCTCGGCGCGCGATTTCGGTTTCCTGAAAGACACGCTGAAAGTGATCGTGACCGATCCGCTGTATTTCGACATGTACGGCGACAGCACGTATACGATGGGGCAGCTCGTCGACAAAGGCTCGCGTTACCTCGAAGCGAATCTCGTGAACCCGCATCTCCGCCTCGAAAAAAATGCGCGCTTCGATCACACGACGTTCGCGACGGTATTTGCTTCCGTCGACACCGCGCATACGACGCTGCTGGGAACGGACGCCGACAGCAATGCGAATTTCATCCGTGTGAAAATGGGCAACGGCTCGTTTTACCTGCACACGCTTCCCGATGCTTTCGGAAATTATTATGCGACGGATTCTGCAACGGCGCAATATATGTTCCGAGCGCTTTCCTATTTGCCGAAGCAGCATACCATCCTCGATGCGCATTACAAAGTGGGCCGCGTCATGAACGACGACCCGCGCCGCTACCTGCTTTCCGATCCTGCGTTGAAGCTCGCGTACCTCGTGCTCATCATCACCGGTTTCCTCGTGCTGCTCTTCGGTGGAAAACGCCGCCAGCGCCCGGTGCCGGTGCTCGCGCTGCCCACGAACACGACGCTCGAATTCGTGGAGCAGGTCGGTGCGCTCTATTACCGCCAGGGCAACCACGCCGACATCGCGCATAAAAAAATCGCCTACTTCCTCGAATCGGTACGTTCGCGTTTTTACGTGCCGACACAAGTCTTCGACGAACGTTTCCTCAATCGTATTGAAAGCGTTTCCGGTCTTCCGCAGCAGGAAGTGCGGCACCTCTTCAGCACGATCGATTATTTGCGGACCACCACCGGCTGCTCCGATAAAGACCTGAAAAATCTCGAGCAGCTCATCCGCACCTTCAACCAACGCAGTAAACGATAACCACGCTTCAAATCCAGATACCATGTCAGATCAGCCCACTTATTTCAATACGCGCATCCCGCTCGACGACCTCAAGCTGGCGGTTGCCGGTATCCGCGCAGAGATCGGCCGCATCATCGTCGGCCAGGAACGCACGATCGACCTGCTCATCGCCGCGCTGCTTTCCGACGGGCACGTGCTCATCGAAGGTGTTCCCGGCGTCGCGAAAACGCTGACGGCAAAACTGCTGTCGCGAACGATCTCCGTCAAATTCTCGCGTATCCAGTTTACGCCTGACCTCATGCCGTCGGACGTGATCGGTACCAGCGTGTTCAGCATGAAGACGAACGAGTTCGAGTTTCGCAAAGGGCCGATCTTCTCCAACATCGTGCTGATCGACGAGATCAATCGCGCGCCTGCGAAA
Source organism: uncultured Flavobacteriales bacterium (assembly GCA_946478675.1). The sequence goes on from CAMLEF010000053.1 coordinate 6,162, forward strand.
ACACAATCGGCGTTGTTTGAAGCGATGGAAGAACGCCAGGTGACGGTTGACGGTGTCACGTACAAACTCGAAGCGCCGTTCATGGTGGTCGCCACGCAGAACCCGGTGGAGCAGGAGGGAACGTATCGTCTGCCGGAAGCGCAGCTCGACCGTTTTCTTTTCAAGATCAACGTCGATTACCCGACGCTGCAGCACGAGACGAAGATCCTCGCCGATTTCCACGGCCGTCGCAACGTCATCGATCTCGATTCGGTGAAGCCGGTGGTGACCGCCGAACAGCTGCGCGGCTTCCGTGAGAAAGTCTACGGCCTGCACGTGGAGCCTAATCTTTTACACTACATCGCGACGATCGTCAGCCAGACGCGCAACAACAGCGCGCTGTACCTCGGCGCATCGCCGCGCGCGTCCCTCGCGATCCTCACGTCGTCGAAAGCGATTGCTGCCATGCGCGGCCGCGATTTCGTAACGCCCGACGATATCCGTGAAGTGGCCGGCCCGGTGCTGCAGCATCGTGTCATGCTCACGCCGGAGAAAGAAATGGAAGGACAATCTTCCGCCGACGTCGTCAAACAAATCATCCAGCAGGTAGAAATCCCGAGATAAAAAAGTCGGGAGTTCTGAGTCTGGAGTTCGGAGTAATACTCAAAACTCCGAACTCCAAACTCCAGGCTCCGAACTAACGCAAATGCGATTCATTCGTTCACTGTACTTCACCGGTCGTTTCTTCCTCATCTGCGGGTTGCTGGTGCTGCTGTGCCTGTACGCGTACCTGTTGCCGCAGGTGCAGGAGTACGGCCCGGCCATTCGCTTGTGGTTGCGCGTGGCGGGTGTGGCGGTAACGCTGGTAATGGCTTTGCTGAAGTGGAAGCAAAAGACCAAAGCGACATGGGTGGTCGTTTTTCTTCCGCTGGTGATCCTTGTGGCGTCGAGCTTTGCCTTTTACGTGAGCGGCTCGCTGCTGGCGATTGCGCGCATGGCGGTGCTCGTTGTGCCGTGTGCGGTGCTCGCTGATATGGTGTTGCTTTACAGCCGCGGCAAAGGCATCTTCGCGCGCCGCGACATGATGGAGAAATTGTCGAACGGCGATCTGAACGAGATTCGCATCACGCTCGAGAATAAATATCCGTTCCCGGTTTTTCTCGAAGTGATGGACGAGTTGCCGCTGCAGTTCCAGGCGCGCGATCTCAAATACAAAGCGTTCCTTCCGCCGTTCCGCGCGAAACGTCTCGCGTACAAAGTGCGGCCGGTGCGTCGCGGCGAATATGTGTTCGGTGCGGTGAATGTTTTTGTGGCGAGCGTGCTCGGGTTGCTGCAGCGCCGTTACAAATTCGATAACGAAACGATGGTGCCGGTGTATCCGTCGTTCATGCAGATGCGCCGTTACGAATTGCTGGCGATCTCGAACCGGCTGACGGAAGCGGGCATCAAAAAGATCCGTCGTATCGGTCAGAACATGGAGTTCGACCAGATCAAGGAATACGTTTCGGGTGACGATCCGCGCCGCGTGAACTGGAAAGCGACGGCGAGAAGAAACCGTCTCATGGTAAATACGTTCCAGGACGAGAAATCGCAGCAGGTGTATTCGCTCATCGACATGGGACGCGTGATGAAGATGCCGTTCGAGCAAATGACGCTGCTGGATTATGCGATCAACGCCAGCCTCGTCATCTCGAACATCGCGATGCTGAAGTACGACAAAGCCGGCGTGATCACGTTCTCGCATCGCGTACACCAGACGTTACCGGCCGAGCGTCGCGGTTTGCAGATGCACAAGATCATGGAGCTGCTGTACGGCGCAAAGACCGGCTATCTCGAATCCGATTACGGCAAGCTGTACGCGACGGTGAAGCAGCGCATCACGCAACGCAGCCTCTTATTGCTCTTCACGAATTTCGAAACGCTTTCCAGCATGCAGCGGCAGCTTTCGTATTTACGCCGCCTGTCGAAAGATCATTTGCTCGTGGTCATTTTCTTCGAGAACACGGAGCTGCGCGCGTTCCTCGACAAGAAGCCGGACACGATGCAGGAAATCTATTACCAGACGATCGCCGAGAAATTCTCCTATGAGAAGAAGCTCATCGTGAAAGAGCTGGAGAAGTACGGTATCCACGCCGTCTACACCGCGCCGCAGAACCTGACGGTGAACACGATCAACAAATATCTCGAGCTGAAAGCGCGCGGGTTGATCTGATCTTTACGCCGCTATCCGAATGCGGAATTCAGCGTGAACTGTAAATGAGAATCAGAAGGCGCGTCGAATTGCAACATGAAAAATGAACCACGGAGACACGGAAGCACGGAGTTCTCTGTGTCCCCGTGCCTCCGTGGTTCAAGTTATTTTTACGATGCGTACGAAGGTTCGTTGATTGGTCTGTGACGGAAATAATTCCTTACGCCGCTTTTTCTTCGCCCCGCGCTTTCTCGTCCCTGATCATTCTCACTTCTGCCAGCGCGGCGAAAAAATACGTGTGCTTCGTCACCTTTTCAATGCAGCGGAAACGCGTGCGCACTTTCGGGCCTTTGATGAAAACGCGTTCGTTGTAGATAAATTCCGCGTTCATCGGCAGCGTTTCGAGATGAATATCGTCGGAGGGTTTGTCGTAGCGCTTCATCACGCGCATGAGGTTTTCATCCGAGCAGCTCGACGCGCCGGGATCACGCATGTAGCCGATGATGGCATTGCGTACGTCTTCCGGAAAAATGTCGAGGCGCATAATGGGGCGCATGAGCTCTTTGTAACATTCTTTCCACTCGTTGCCGTGCGGCTTCACGCGGTTGCCGAAGCGTTCGAAACACAACAGGTGCCCGATCTCGTGCACGAGCGTGAGCAGGAAAGCGTATTGATTCAGATCGTTGTTGATGGTGATGACGTGATTCTTCCCGTCGATGGGCGGATGGTAATCGCCGTACCGCGACTGCCGGCTGCGCTTGATCTTTAGTTTAAAATTGAAATGATAGATCCATTGCGCGATGAGCGGCACCGCGGGACCGGGGATATACTTCGCAAGAATATGCTGGTTACGGTTCAGTTGATCCACGACACAAAAATACGGGCCGGAAGCCGCGTCTTTACTGGGAAATTATTAACAATGCGGACAAGTTGCGGGGGTGCGATGTTGCGGGGTGCGGGGGAGTGAATAAATCGACTATATGACATTCGTAAGGATGCCGCGTTCTTCACAAACGAGTTCTTACCTTGGTGCAGGTTGATGCGCACCACGCAACGTACCTTCGCAACGCACACGCATGAAGTCTTTTTCCTATTTCAGGAAGATCTACATTTCCGCCCTGCTGCTGGCGCTCGTCATTGTGACGGGAACGTTCGGCTACATGGCGCTCGACAGCAGCTATTCGTTCCTCGATGCGCTGTACATGACGGTAAATACGGTCGGTACCGTCGGTTTCCGTGAAGTGCATCCGCTGACGCCCACCGGGCAGCTGTTCACCATTTTTCTCGTCCTTACCGGTTTTGGTATTTTTGCTTTCGCCGTTTCAGCCATCTCCGGTTACATTCTCAACGGCGAATTCCGGGAGTATTACCAAAAGGTCCGCAAATTGAACGCCATCGAAAAATTATCCGGCCACGTGATCATCTGCGGTTACGGCCGCAACGGTCGACAGGCCGCGCACATCCTGAAGAAACACGGCAAACGTTTCGTGGTGATCGAGCAGAAGAAAGAAGTGGTCGATACGATCACGCACCGTTATTCCGATCTCGTGCTCGAAGGCGACGGTACGCAGGACGAGACGCTCGAGAAAGCCGGCATTCTCCGCGCCTCCGCACTCATCACCACGCTGCCGATGGATGCCGACAATCTCTTCATCGTGCTTTCTGCCCGCGCGCTCAATCCGAAGCTCACGATCATCAGCCGCGCTTCCGACGATAACTCCGACAAAAAGCTCCGCACCGCCGGCGCCAATAACGTCATCATGCCCGACCGCATCGGCGGCGCGCACATGGCCTCGCTTGTTTTGAAACCGGACGTCATCGAATTCATCGATCACATCACCGGCCAGGGCGGCCCCGATATCAACCTCGAAGAGATCAAATTCGAAAGTCTTCCGGAAACGCTTCGCAACAAAACGATCCGCGAGCTCGAGATCCGCAATAAATCCGGCGCGAATATCGTCGGCTTCAAAACCGCAGACGGCGAATACATCATCAACCCGGACCCGGAAACGAAATTTATTCCCGATGGAAAACTGTTTGTTCTCGGTACGCCGGAGCAGATTGGCAAGCTGAGGGATCTGTTATCGTAAATTATTTCGCCGCAGAGGCGCAGAGGACGCAGCGAAACCTCCGCGCTCTCCGCGTCTCTGCGGCAATCTTTTTTAAGCATGGCAAAAACAATTCTCATCACAGGCAGCAACGGATTATTAGGCCAGAAACTGATCTATAATCTGCTTGACAGGAATAAAAAAAGCAACGACTGGAATATCATCGCAACCAGTAAAGGAGAGAACCGCATTCGTGAGAAAAACGGTTACACGTATTTGTCGATGGATATTGCGGATAAAGCAGATGTCGAAAACGTTTTCGGGAAATACCTGCCGGATGTCGTGATCAACACCGCTGCGATGACGAACGTCGATGCCTGCGAATCGGATCGTGATGGCGCGAAGGCGATGAACGCGGATTCCGTGCAGTACATGGTCGATGCGCTGACGACGCTGAAGCCCGATTGCCATTTCATTCATCTCTCGACCGATTTTATTTTCGACGGCGAGAACGGGCCTTACAAAGAAGAAGATACGCCGAACCCGCTGAGCTGGTATGCAGAGACAAAACTGCAGGGCGAAAAGATCGTCGAAGCGTCGAAGCTGAAGTGGGCGATCCTCCGCACGATCATCGTGTACGGCATTGTCGATACCATGAGCCGTTCGAACATCGTGCTCTGGGCAAAAGACGCGCTGACGAAAGGACAAAAGATCAACATCGTCGACGACCAGTTCCGTTCGCCTACGCTGGCGGAAGATCTCGCTGAAGGTTGCATGCTTTGCGCGGAAAAAGGCGCGACCGGAATTTTCCACGTTTCCGGGAAAGACGTAATGAGCGTGCTCGAGCTCGTGTACCGCGTCGCGGATTTCTGGAAGCTCGATAAATCATTGGTAACGCCGGTGAAATCGGAAACGATCAAACAACCCGCGAAACGCCCGCCGCGCACGGGATTCGTCATCGACAAAGCCAAACGCGTGCTCGGTTTCAACCCGCATTCGTTCGAAGAAGGTCTGGCGGTGCTGGATGCGCAGTTGAAGAACAGCCGCTGATTACGCAGATTAACGCAGATTTTAGCCACGGATTACACGGATTCCGCGGATTGTTTTGCGACGGATTCCTCGGATTTTCTCTGTTTATAAAACCGGTTGCTTTCTCTGCGCAGTTGAAGAACAGCCGCTGATTACGCAGATTAACGCAGATTTTAGCCACGGATTACACGGATTCCACGGATTGTTTAGCGACGGATTCCTCGGATTTTTCTCTGTTTATAAAACCGGTTGCTTTCTCTGTAAGAAACAACCGGTTTTTTTACGTGTGGAATCTGCGCAATCTGCGTAATCTGCGACTAACTTTGTGCCGATGTCAGAAGAGCCGAAGAAAGAAGAATTCATCAACCCGATCGATAAGGATAAAGTCGCGGAGAATCCCGGGCTGCTGCCGTATGCGCACACCGTCGGCAGCGCGATCATTCGTCCCATCGACAAAGGCCGCACGAAAGGCGTGGCGATGTCGGCGATGTACGAACAAACCGACCGGCAGCTGGAGCAGCTTCGCAAACAAGTCGAGCTGCTCGTCGAACAGGCGAATGCGATTCACCAGCGCGTTCATCTTTCCGAGCGCATCTACCAGGCCGACGTCAACTTCAAACCGCTGCCCGGTCACACCTACCATCTCTACAAAAGAAAATCCGGCGGCGATCTGCTGTCGATGGTCGGTCCCGCAGAATGGGGCGCCAAACCGCCTTACGAATTCCTCGCCACGGTGCGCCTGCTCGCGGATCATACGTGGGAAGTTATTGAAGCCGTCGAAGGGTTGTAGCGCCCTGATGCGGGTTACGTGCTGCTGAGGAATGTGCTAATGCGGGAATTTGCTATCCGATTACTATCGGATGTGCTAATGGTTAGGAGTAATAGCGTCTGCTGAATCTTGATTCAGAAGACGCAATCCTTGCTGTTTTTTTTATTAGCACATTAACCCATTAGCAAATCCGATAGTAATCGGATAGCACATTACACCATTGCCGCAATCCCAATGTAAGCGAGCGCTCCTGCGAAATAGCCGAGCAACGCGGGGAAAGAAATTTTCTTGAGGTACCAGCCGAAGCGGATGTTTTCCTGGCCCATCACTGCGACGCCGGCCGCGGAACCGATGATGAGAATGCTGCCGCCCGTTCCTGCGCAATACGCGAGAAATTCCCAGAAGTAATGATCCTGGTGAAACGTCGTGATCGGGTACATGCCCTGCGCCGCGGCCACGAGCGGAACGTTGTCGACCACCGCCGACGCCAGGCCGATCGTCATCGTGATGAGGTTGATGTTGTGAATGGAACGATCGAGCTCTTCGGCGAACGTATGCAGCAGGCCTTTGTATTCGAGCGCGCCGATCGCCAGCAGGATGCCGAGGAAAAATAAAATGCTCTGCGTGTCGACACGGCGTAATGCGCCTGCAACGGAGAGCGCGTGTTTCTCTTCGTCGTTTTTCTTTTTGTGAATGAGCTCCGTCACCGTCCACAGCACCGCAAGCCCGAGCAGGATGCCCATGAACGGCGGAAGACCGGTGAGCGTTTTGAAAACCGGCACGAACAGCAGCACGAGCGTTCCCGTGATGAAGACGAGATTGCGCTCGGAAATGCTGCTTTGATTCTGTGAAGCGCTTGCTGAAATTTCGGGGCGCACCACGTTTCCTTTTAAGCGGGAAGCCATCCACAGCATCGGCACAATCAAACTCACCAGCGAAGGCAGCAGCAGCTTCACAATAATATTGCCGGCAGAAATTTGTCCGCCCAGCCACAGCATCGTGGTCGTCACGTCGCCGATGGGAGAAAACGCGCCTCCTGCATTGGCCGCGATGATCACCATGCCGCCGTAGTACATGCGGTCTTCCGCGTCGTTCACCAGCTTGCGCAACAGCGACATCATCACGATGGCCGTCGTCAGGTTGTCGAGCATCGCCGAAAGAAAAAATGCGACAAGCCCGACAATCACCAGCAGCTTTCGCCGGTTGAGCGTGGTGATGCGCGAAGTGATCACGTCGAATCCATCGTGCGCATCGATGAGCTCCACGATCGTCATCGCGCCGAGCAGGAAAAAGAGAATGCCGGCCATTTCGCCCACCGCATGCAACAGCTCGCCGTTCACCGCCTCATGATCGTTTCCGAAAATGTAAATCGTCCAGCACAGCACGCCCGTCATGAGCGCAGCCGCAGCTTTGTTCAGCTTCAGCGTGTGCTCAAATGCAATGGCGAAATAACCGAGGATAAAAACGAGAAGCAGGAGCATTTTCAAAAGTACTTTAAAGAATCTGGTAATGAGTTCTGATTGGTCGTTCGTGAAAATTGACAGTGCGCAAATGAACAAGTAAATGACGAAATATCAATTGTCCATGAATGCTATTTGAAATTTTATACCTTTCCGCAAAACCTCTGCACCATGTCCCCTCGCTACCTAACCCTGTGTGTCGTCCTTACGACATTTATCATCGCGTTGTCCCGTTGCGGGCCGGAGCCTCAGCCGCCGCTGCCGCCGAACATTGCGAACATCTGCTACTGTTCCGATACGCTCAAGCCGGATTCGCTGTGTTCCGTTATTCCGCACGAGATCGCCATTCCCGATTCGCTGGTGAACCAGGGCTACGGCGTTTCGTTCGATTCGTTGCGCCAGCCGTACTTCGATATTTTTTCGTGGCAATCGTTCGTAGCGCTGAACTGGCCTTCGGATAATAACGGCAACCCGGTTCCCGGCGCGTTCAAATCCGATAATACATCGTGGCGCGTATGGGAACATTACGCAGATCCCGATACGGTTTTCGGCCCCGTGCAAAAAGAAGTGCCGCCCGCTGTTTTTGCAGAAGCGCATTCGAAGAAGAAAAAAGTGCTGCACATGCGCTCGAAGTTCCAGGATGTGGATTCCGTCGGGCTCGGGCACAATGCGTTTTTTGAAGCAGACGGCAACGCGCTGATCGATCAGAACATGAATTACGTCGTGTTCGAAGAAAAGATAAATCCCGACGAGCTGGCGTACATCGATGCGGCGGGATTGCGCACGCAGGCAGGGCAGGAGCGCTGGACGGATTCACTGCATCATTCGATCGATCTTCCGGGAGGAACGTATGATACGCTCACGAAAAACGGACGCGGTTCCGGCGGAAGAGTCGGCGCCATCGAAATGAAAGCATCCTGGCGGATCCTCATTCCCGGCAAAGACAGCATGGATCATTATTATCACCAGCCCGCCATCATTTACATCGACGGCGCTTACACGACGAATCATCAACCGCTGAAAGTGGAGCAGGAGGTCGGTCTTGTCGGATTGCACATCATTCACAAAACGTCGCAGAACTTCGGCAAGTTCATGGTGTGGTCCACTTTCGAGCATGAAGACAACGTTCCCGACAATATGCAATCGAACCAGCAGGCGGGATCGCAGGAAAAACAATTTTCATTTTACAACCCGCATTCGATCGGCGCGGAAGTGAATGCGCCGCCCGTTCCGCATTCCGGAGATAATGTTGTTCGCTGGTCGCCGACGATGCCTTACGCGCGCGGTTACGGAAATTACATTCAGTCGGAAACGCCCGACACGCAGGCCACGCAGGTGGTTCGCCTGTACCCGGTGTATTATTACACGGAGCTCGTCAACCAGCAATGGCGCAACAAGCTGAAAGGAACGGTGTGGGAACACTACAAGCTGATCGGTTCGCAGTGGGGACAGCCGCCGGATGGTCCGCCGTTCGATACGATCAGCGCGCCGCAGTTCCTCGGCAACTCGACGATGGAAACCTACATCCAGCAGAACGCGGGTTGCATCAACTGTCACGGCGACTTCGCAAAGATCGCCGGCCACGGCAACCGTCCGAAATCGGATTTCAGTTTCCTGTTCGGTCACGCCACGCTGCCGCTGCTCACGCTCGATTCACTCGATCGTCCGAAACGGATCACCATTCCGAAATAAGGTGCTCCATTCGCCGGCGCTCATTATTTGATCCGCTTCGCTATGTGCTGATGCGCACGTTCTCTTACTTAAATGTGGGAAGGATGTGCGCATCAGCACATAGCGAGCGCCGCGAGCGAAGCACATAGCCCAAGCGGACCGCGAAGGGCGGGGCACATCGGCACATTATTTACTCATTTGGCTATATTTGGAACTTAATCAACGAACCAACCAACTACCCTCTATGAGTATTTTCCGAAAGAAATCGCTGGAAACATTGCTGGCGCAGTCTGCCGAGACCGAAGGCGGTTTGAAGCGGACGCTGGGCGCCTGGCAACTGGTTGCACTGGGAATCGGGGCCATTATCGGTGCCGGCTTGTTTGTCCGGACGGCCAGTGCGGCTGCTGAAGCGGCAGGCTCAGCTGTTACTTTGTCTTTCATCGTAGCCGCGATCGGTTGCGCGTTCGCCGGTCTTTGTTACGCCGAGTTCGCCGCTATGATCCCGATCGCCGGTTCAGCTTATACGTATGCGTACACCACGATGGGCGAGATCATCGCGTGGGTCATCGGCTGGGCGCTCATTCTCGAGTATGCGCTCGGTGCCGCGACCGTTTCCATTGCATGGAGTGAATACCTGAATAAGCTGATGGGCGGATCGATACCGTACAAATGGTGTCACTCGCCGATGGAGCATCTCAATACGATCAGGGAAGAACACGTTCCCAACATCGGCGCGCTGCATCTCTCTGCGCAGGATTCCACCAACATGGCGCTGAGCTTCTCGAAAGAACACATCGCTGCGGTTTCCGATAAAGTGTACCACGCCATGCCGGCCGATATCGCCGGTCACGTCAATGTAATGGAGGGCCTCATCAACCTGCCCGCGCTCGGCATTCTTTTCCTGCTCACGCTGCTGCTCATCAAAGGCACGAAAGAATCCGCTTTCGTCAACGCGATCATCGTTTTCCTGAAAGTCGCCATCGTTCTCGTGTTCATCGCGATCGGCTGGGGCTTTATCAATTCCGCGAACCACACGCCGTACATGATTCCCGAAGGTATCCCCAAGCATGAAGGGTTCTTCAAGCACGGCTGGGGCGGTATCATCGGCGGCGCTGCGATTGTGTTCTTCGCCTTCATCGGTTTCGATGCGGTTTCTACGGCTGCGCAGGAAGCGAAAAATCCGAAACGCGACATGCCGATCGGTATTCTCGGTTCACTCCTCGTTTGTACGGTGCTTTACATTCTCTTCTCGTGGGTGCTTACCGGTGTTGCACCGTGGCAGGATTTCGCTGACCCGATGAAAGGAAAAGAAGCTTCCGTTGCGTACGCGATCGATCATTACATGACGGGCTATCACTGGCTGGCAACGGCGGTGACGGTTGCGATCCTTGCCGGTTTCTCTTCCGTAATTCTTGTGATGCTGATGGGCCAGAGCCGCGTGTTCTATTCGATGTCGCACGACGGACTGCTGCCGAAGATCTTCTCGCACCTGCACCCGAAATTCCGCACGCCGTACAAGAGCAACCTGCTGCTGTTCGTGTTTGTCGGCATCTTCGCTGCGTTCATTCCCGGTGATGTTGCCGGCGACCTCACCAGCATCGGCACGCTGCTCGCATTCGTTCTCGTTTGCGTCGGCATCTGGATCATGCGCGTAAAGAACCCGGAAATTCATCGTCCGTTCAAAACGCCGGGCGCGAACCCGAAATTCCCGATCGTGCCGATCCTCGGCATTGCCGTTTGTTCGTTCATGATCATCGGCCTGAGCCCGGTCACGCAGATCAGCGCGCTGGCCTGGATGCTGCTCGGCCTGATCATCTACTTCATGCACGGCCGCAGAAACAGCAAGCTCAACGTGCTGAAATAATCTTTTCGAACCATAAAAAAACCGCAATCCTGGCATTGCGGTTTTTTTATGATCGCTTTCAAACGAATTACGCGCAAAGCATTTTCCCCAATGGCAGAACAACGCGAACTCAAACGTTCTCTCGGCCTTCTCGATGCGACTTCGCTCGTCGCAGGTTCGATGATCGGCTCCGGTATTTTTCTCGTGAGCGCCGATATGGCCCGTGACGTCGGTTCTGCGGGATGGATGCTGCTCGCGTGGCTGCTCACCGGCGTGATCACGATGACGGCAGCGCTGAGTTACGGAGAGCTCGCGGGCATGATGCCGACGGCCGGCGGACAATACGTTTACATCCGTCGCGCGTGGGGAGAAATTCCGGCGTTCCTCTACGGCTGGACAGTTTTTATGGTGATACAGACGGGCGTGATTGCAGCGGTGGCGGTGGCGTTCGCGAATTTCACTTCCGTGCTGATCCCGGAAGTCGGGATGAAAAATATTTTGTTCTCGCTCGGGCCGGTTCATGTTTCTGCGGGACAATTGCTCGG
>CAMLEF010000054.1 GCA_946478675.1 uncultured Flavobacteriales bacterium
GCGCATTTCGCGGCGCACGACTTCGTCGCGCGTACGCGTATTGCCGGCGACGAATTCACGGGAAGCATCGAAGAATACATGCGCCGCCAGCACAACATCCTCATCGGCGAGCGCACGGCGGAACGCATCAAGATCGAAGTCGGCGCCGCGCTCACGGAGATCGAAAACCCGCCGCCGGATTTCCCGGTACACGGACGCGACCTCATGACGGGTATCCCGAAAGAGATCTACGTCTCTTACGTGGAGATCGCCCACGCGCTCGACAAGTCCATCTCGAAGATCGAAGAAGCTATTCTCAACGCACTCGAGATGACGCCGCCGGAACTTTCGGCCGACATCTACCGCACGGGCATTTACCTGGCGGGCGGCGGTTCGCTGCTGCGCGGCCTCGACAAACGCATTTCGCTCAAGACAAAGCTGCCGGTACACGTGGCCGAAGATCCGCTTCGCGCCGTAGCCCGCGGCACCGGAATCGCGCTGAAGAATATCGACAAGTTCCCGTTCCTCATCAAATAAAAAACGAAACGCCGGAAAATAATCCCAAAAGCAGGCTCCGAGAGGAATGAAATTTTGGGATTATTTTTTTGCACACTGAAATTCCGAACAGCCGGATGCGCAACCTCCTCGTTTTTCTTGCACGTCATTATTTCTTCCTGCTGTTCCTCTTCCTGGAGATACTGTCCGTTTATTTTCTCGTGCAGCATAATTACTTCCAGCATTCGAGCGCCGTTTCCGCTTCCAACGTATTCACCGGGTCGCTGTTCAAGATGCGCACCGACTTCGTGGAATACCTCGACCTGAAAGAGCAGAACAGTTTGCTCAACAACCGGATCGCGGAGCTGATGAAAGACGACAGCGTGTCGCGGCTGATGTACACGACGCACACGACACCGGTCAGCGATACGGCGTATCATCAGCGTTACGAATTTCTCGCCGCGCGCGTGATCGACAACACCGTTTCCGAACGCAACAATTACCTCATCCTCGATCGCGGAAAGCTGCAGGGCGTGGATGTCGACATGGGCGTGATCTGCCCGAACGGCGTAGTAGGCATCGTGCGCGAAGTCTCGGATAATTACTGCGTGGTGATGTCGGTGCTGCACAAGGATTCGAAGATCAGCGCGAGCTCGAAGCGCGACAATACGTTCGGGCAATTGCTGTGGGACGGCACCGATTACCGAGAGGCGACCGTCATCGACATGCCGCTGCACGCGAAAATGGCGGTTGGTGATACGCTCATCACGAGCGGTCTCGGCGACGCATTTCCCGAGGGCATTCCTGTCGGAAAAGTGCTGAGCTACGAGATGAAAAAAGGAGAGAAGACGCGTACCGTTCACGTCGAGCTCACGACCGATTTCCGGAAAGTGCGCCACGTCCTCATCGTAAAAAATCTTACGCACGACGAAGTCCAGCAGCTTCGCGACAAAGCAGGGGTAGAAAATGGTCAATGAGATCGTCCGACATATCATCCGCTTCCTGCTGCTGGTGTTTGCGCAGGGACTGATCCTGAAGAACGTGGAGCCGGGCTTTTACATCAACCCGTTCCTGTACGTGCTCTTCATCATCCAGCTGCCGTTCGAAACGCCGAACTGGCTCGTGATGATCGTTTCGTTCTTCCTCGGTTTCTGCGTCGATGTGTTTTACGGAACGATCGGCATGCACATGGCCACCTGCACGTTCATCGGGTGGATGCGCCCGCGACTGCTGCGTTTCATGGCGCCGCGCGACGGTTATGAATTCGGCACGCAGCCGACGATGCAGGACATGGGCCGCGCCTGGTTCCTCACGTACGCAACGATCATCATCGTCGTTCATCACTTCCTGCTTTTCACGCTCGAAGTGTTCAGCTTCCACGGCTTCTTCACCACGCTGCTGCGCATTGTCTTCAGCTCGCTGGCCACGCTGCTGCTCGTCGTCGTGACGCAATTCCTGTTTTACCGCACGAAAGAAACCGCATGACGCCCGTTGCCCGCCGCTACATAGTGCTTGCCATGGTCGGTGTGACGGCGATCCTTTATCTCTGCCGGTTCTATTACATCCAGGTCGTCAACGACAAGTACAAGCTCGACGCGCAGAACCAGGCGTTTCTTCGCGTGACGGATTATGCGCCGCGCGGAAATATTTACGATCGCAACGGGAAGCTGATGGTGTTCAACCAGGTGGCGTACGACCTGATGGTGGTGCCGCGCAACATGAAAGGTTGTGACACGACGGAGCTTTGCCATATTCTCTCCATCTCGAAGGAAGATCTCGACAAGCGGCTGACCCGTTTTTGCGGAAATCTCGAAAATGCTTCGCGCGATTATCGTTCCTACATTTTCGAAAGCCAGATGCCGCCTGAATTGAATGCGCGTTTGCAGGAACGTTTGTACAAACTGAATGGATTTTACGTGCAGTCGCGCACCGTGCGCAAATACAACTATCCCGTTGCTGCGCAGCTGCTCGGTTATCCCGGCGAAGTGAACGATGCGGAGATCAAGGACGATCCGTATTATGCGCCCGGCGATTACATCGGCAAAACCGGCATCGAAAAAGGCTACGAAGAATTTCTTCGCGGGAAAAAAGGCGTGCAGATCAAAATGCGCGACGTGCACAACAACATCAAAGGCAGCTACGAAGACGGCAAGTACGATACGGCTGCCACGCCGGGACAAGATCTTACTGCAACATTAGATGCCGACCTGCAGCTGTACGGCGAGCGCCTGATGCAAAACAAGATCGGCGGTCTCGCGGCCATCGATCCGAATACAGGAGAAATTCTCGCGCTTGTAACGAGTCCGTCTTACGATCCGAACCTGCTGACGGGACGAGAATTTCCGGATAATTATAAAACGCTCGCGCAGGACACGCTTCGTCCGTTGTTTAACCGCGCATTGCAGGCGATGTATCCGCCCGGCTCCACTTTCAAGCTGATGAACGCGCTGATCGGTGAGCAGGAAGGGCTCGTGACGCCGCAAACTGCTTATCCCTGCCACAGCGGTTACCCGGCAGGCGGCGGAAAGCCCGGATGCCATTCGCATGCGAGCCCGCTGCAGCTCGACAAAGCCATCGCGCAATCCTGTAATTCGTATTTCTCCTACGTCTTCAAATCGATCGTGGAGAATAAGAAATACAAGAGCTCCAAAGAAGGTTACAACGCGTGGCGCAATTACGTCAACAGCTTCGGCATCGGCGTGCCGCTCGGAACGGATCTTCCTTACGAGACAAAAGGTATCGTTCCTTCTTCCGCGTACTACGACAAAGTGTACGGCACGAACGGCTGGCAGGCTTCGAATATTATTTCGCTCGGCATCGGGCAGGGCGAGCTTTCCATCACACCGCTGCAGATGTGCAACGTCATGTGCATCATCGCCAACCGCGGATATTATTACACGCCGCACATCGTTCGCAATGTCGGGAAGCAAGCGCCAATGGCGAAATGGCTGGAGAAGCATACGACGCTCGTGAAGGAGAAACAGTATTACGAAAACGTGATCGCCGGCATGTCGGATGTGATGACGGAAGGCACCGCGCGTTCGTCGGCGATTCCCGGCATCGAGATATGCGGGAAAACAGGAACGGCGCAGAACCCGCATGGCGCGCATCATTCTGTTTTCGTTTGTTTCGCGCCGCGTGAAAATCCGAAGATCTGTGTGGCGGTCCTCACCGAAAATTCAGGGCAGGGCGCGTGGTGGTCGGCCCCGATCGCCAGCCTCGTCATCGAGAAATATTTAACGAACAAGATCAGCCGTCTGAACGTAGAAAAGAAAATGCTGGACGCGGATCTCATTCACCAGCATTCCACGAACCATCCGGAGGAATAACAATGAATCCCGGCGTAAGAAAATACATTTTGCTCGGCATCATTTTCGTGACGGTGATGCTGTACATCTCGCGCCTGTTCTTTATCCAGGTTGTCGATGACAAATACAAGCTCGACGCGCAGAACCAGGCGTTCCTGTACATGACGGATTATCCGCCGCGCGGAAACATTTACGATCGCAACGGAAAGCTGCTGGTCTTTAACCAGGTTGCTTACGATCTCATGGTCGTGCCGCGCGACATGAAAGACTGCGACACGAGCGGGCTTTGCCGGATCCTCAATATTACGCGCGATGAATTCAACAAGCGGCTGGTGCGTTTCTGCGGAAGCCTCGAGCAGGCGGCGAAAGATTATCGCACGTATATTTTCGAAAGCCAGATGCTGCCCGAGCTGAACGCGCGCATCCAGGAACGGCTGTACAAGTTCAAAGGCTTTTACGTGCAGTCACGCACCGTGCGCAAATACCCGATGCCGATCGCTGCTCACCTGCTCGGTTACATCGGCGAGGTCGACGACAAAACGACGAAGGACAGCGCCTACTACAAGTCCGGCGACTACATCGGCAAGAGCGGCATCGAGCGCGCGTACGAACAAGCATTGCGCGGGAAAAAAGGTGTGCAGATCAAAATGCGCGACGTGCACAACAACATCAAAGGCAGCTTCAAGGATGGCATGTACGATACCGCCGCTGTCGAAGGACAAAGCCTCACCTCGACGCTCGACGCGGAATTGCAGCTCTACGGCGAACGGCTGATGCAAAATAAAATCGGAGGCGTCGCAGCGATCGATCCGTCAACAGGAGAAATCCTCGCGCTCGTCACCAGCCCGACATACGATCCGAACCTGCTCGTCGGCCGCGATTTCCCTTCGAACTACGGCAAGCTCGTGATGGATACGCTTGGTCGCCCGCTGCTCAACCGTGCACTGCAGGCGTTCTATCCGCCGGGCTCCACGTTCAAGCTGATGAACGCGCTGATCGGGCAGCAGGAAGGCGTGCTCACGCCGCAGACCGCTTATCCCTGCGCACGCGGTTATCCTCCGCTCGGCGGCCACCCGAAATGCCACGCGCACGCCAGCCCGCTCACACTCGACGGCGCCATCGCGCATTCCTGCAACTCGTATTTCTCCTACGTCTTCAAGTCGATCATCGACAACCGCAAGTATCACGGCAGTACCGTCGAAGGTTACAACGCCTGGCGGAAATACGTCGTCAGCTTCGGCGTCGGCGAACGCATCGGCACCGACCTTCCCTTCGACGCGAAAGGCATCGTGCCGAGCAGCAATTATTACGACAAGGTGTTCGGCAAAAACGGCTGGCGCGCTTCGACGGTTATTTCGCTCGGCATCGGGCAGGCGGAAGTTTCGGTCACGCCGCTGCAGATGTGCAACATCGTCTGCGCCATTTCCAACCGCGGCTATTACTACACGCCGCACATCATCCGCAACATCGGCGGACAGGCACCGATGCCGAAGTGGGCCGAGAAACATTTTACGATGGTGACGGAGAAGGAGTATTACGAAAACGTCATCGACGGCATGGCGAAGGTCGTAACCGAAGGAACCGCACGTGTTGCCCGGATCGACGGCATCGAGATGTGCGGCAAAACCGGGACGGCGGAGAACCCGCATGGGGAAGACCACTCCGTCTTCGTTTGTTTTGCGCCGCGCGAAAATCCGAAGATCTGCGTGGCGATTCTCGTGGAGAACGCCGGCTTCGGTGCCGAGTGGGCCGCGCCGATCGCCAGCCTCATGGTGGAGAAATACCTCACGCGAAAAATTTCCCGCCCGGATCTTGAAAAGCGGATGCTCGACGGCAACCTGCTCAACAAGCACCCGGAGATGAGGAAGAAAAAAGACAACCCGAATTAATCCATGCGGGAAAAGAGCGACAGTATTTTTTACAACGTCGACTGGTTTACAGTCGTCATCTACCTGCTGCTCGTGGTGATGGGTTGGTTCAACATCTACTCCGCCGTTTACGACGAAGCGAAAAGCAGCGTGTTTAATTTTGAACGCCTCGAAAGCAAGCAGCTGGTGTTTATCGGCGTGTCGGCCGTGCTCGCGGTGATCATCCTCGTAGTCGACGCTTCGTTCTTCACGGCAACAGCGTTCATTCTATATGCCGGGATTATTTTGCTGAACCTTGCCGTCGTCTTTCTCGGGACGTCGATCAAAGGCAGTCACTCCTGGTTCAGGATCGGAGGCTTCGGGTTGCAGCCGGCGGAGTTCGCAAAATGGGCGACGCTATTGGCGCTTGCGAAATTTCTCAGCGGCATCAGCAAACCCGATTGGTTGCGGACGTTGCTGCTTGCCTGCGGAATCATCCTGCTGCCGATGTTCATCATCGTCGTGCTGCAGAATGAAACCGGCGTGGCGCTGGTGTTTCTTGCGTTCATCGTGGTGCTGTACCGCGAAGGCATCGTGCCGGGATGGGTGCTGCTGTTCGGATTGCTTTCGGCGATCGCGGGTGTGATCGGCATCAAATATCCCTGCGTGATAATCGAATCGCATCGAATCGGTGAAAAAGTAGTGATCGATCACGTCACGTTTTTATGGGCGCAGATTCTTCTTCGTGCCGCGATACTCGCAGTCGTTGCATTGATCTACCTGCTGATGGTGCGGCGCAGCTTCATGAAAATTGTGATGGCGCTGATCGCCGTCGGTTATTTCATCACGCTGCTCACCGTCACGCCGATCGTGCTGGAGAAACTGCCCGAGCACCAATCCGGTCGCATCAAATGCTGGCTGGGCCTTCCGGTTTCTCCTGAAGTCTCCGCGCGCTTCGATTACAACACACGGCAGTCGATGATCGCGATCGGCTCCGGCGGCTGGGCCGGCAAAGGCTACCTGCAGGGAACGCAGACGAAATTCCGTTTCGTTCCTGAACAGGAAACCGATTTTATTTTCTGTACGGTGGGCGAGGAGTGGGGACTGCTCGGCACGGCGGCTGTGGTAATATTGTATCTCGTGCTCATCATGCGCCTGATCATTTTGTCCGAACGTCAACGTTCCGATTTTACGCGAATCTATGGTTATGGCGTGGCGGCGGTATTCTTCATTCACCTGATCGTGAACGTCGGCATGACCATCGGCCTGCTGCCGGTGATCGGGATCCCGCTGCCGTTCTTCAGCTACGGCGGCTCTTCGCTGATCAGCTTCACGATTCTCTTGTTCATCTTCATCAAGCTCGATTCGCAGCGACTGCTGATCCTGCGTTAATCACCTTCGCATGAAACACGTTCTTTACGCAATGCTTGTGTTTTGTTTTGCGAAGAGCGTGCATGCGCAGACCGATTCCGCGTGATTGCGATCACACGTCATCTCGCTCACATGCAAGAGGCTAATGGCAGAACAGTTTTACAACAAAGCTTCGTGCCTTAGTGTCTTTGTGGCAAATACATGCACATGAAAATCGCCACGAAGACACAAAGGCACAAAGTGTCGGCGGATCGCGGAACTGTTTTGCAAATAAGCTTCGTGCCTTTGTGGCAAAATGCGTACGCATGAAAATCGCCACGAAGACACAAAGGCACAAAGTGTCGGCGGATCGCGGAACTGTTTTGCAAATAAGCTTCGTGCCTTTGTGGCCAAATGCGTACGCATGAAAAATCGCCACGAAGACACAAAGGCACAAAGTGTCGGCGGATCGCGGAACGTTTTACAATAAGTTTCGTGCCCACACAGGTTTGTTCGAGCGGAGTCGAGAATCATTCTCAACATTGAGGGACGGTTCTCGACTCCGCTCGAACAAACAGAGGTGTCTTTGTGGCAAAACAACGCTGCAACAAAAAAGCCTCTCCTGTTTCCAGAAGAGGCTTTTGGCAGAAGAGAAAGATCTCTTAGAAGTGTTTTGCGCGGTGGTCGACGATGTCCGCTTCGTCTTTCAGGACTTCCGTTGCGGTTGCATCGGCGCGGGAAGCGAGGCCCTGCAGGACTTTCTGCTGTTGTGCAGCAACGTCTTTCAGCGGCTCCGGTGCGGTGACGGTTTCGAGCATGACCACGTAAACGCCCATCGAACCGACGATCGGTGCGGAAGAGAGCTGACCGGGTTTCATGCTGGCGAGCGTGCCTACTACTGCGCCTTCGTAACCTGCGCCCTGGATGTAGGGCTGCGCGATCGTGAGGTTGACGCCCGGGTTAACCGGCAGTTTTGCGTTGGCCGCCCACTGATCGAGCGAGCTGCCTTTGGCTTTGTTCAGCTCGTCGGTGAACATTTTACCTTTCTTGATCTTGCGCGCTTCGAGCTGGCAGATCTCTTTTACTTCTTCGAAAGGTTTCGTGCCGCGGTTGATCACTTTGGTGACGTTGCAGACGATGTAACGTTCACCGCTCTGGAACGGCTGGGATACGGTACCTTCTTTCGATTCTTCGTTGTAGAGCCAGCGAACGATATCGCGCGGGTTCTCGATGCCGGTGATGTAACGTGCGTTCTCAGCAATGTTGTCGGCTTTGAGCACGTTCATTTTTCCGTCCTGCGTCGCTTTCGTGAACAGCTCACCGGTGTTGTTGCGGCCGGCGAATTCAGAAGCTTTGTTGTATACGTCGCGGATGGTCGCTTCCGACGCTTCCACTTTTTTGTCGATGCTGACGACCTGCACTTTCGTGGTCGGCTTGGTCTGATCGAGCACCTGGATGACGTGGTAACCGAAGGCCGTTTTCACGACAATGGTTTCGCCTTTTTTGTTGTTGAAGCCGGCGTCCTTGAACTCTTGTACGAAGCCGCTTTCTGCGGTGAACCAGCCGTAGTCTCCTTTGTTGCCGCTCTTGGAGCCCGGGTCATCGGAAAGTTTTTCGACGATGTCTTCCATTTTCGTGCGGCCGCTTTTCACGACGCGCAGGATGGAGTCGGCTTTGGCTTTCGCCTGTGCTTCAGTGCGGGTGATCGTGGGATCGGCACGTTCAGCGCCTTTGTAAGCGATGAGGATGTGACGGACTTTCGCAGAGTCGACCGACGTTTTATGATCGAGCACTTTGTAAACGGAGATGATCTCGCCCTGGTTGAACGGTCCGAGCACTTCGCCGGGAGCCGCTTTCAGGAACGCGCTGTCGGAGCCTGCGGGGACCTGGCCCGGGTGGAGATATTTCTTCTCGTACATGCCCGACTCGTTCAGTGCGGCAACATACATGGAATCGTCAGCGCCTTTTTTCGTCTTGAACGTGGTAGCGATGTTTTCCATTTCCGTACGCTGCTTCGCGATGTCATCGGCAGAAGCTGAAATATTGAAGGCAACATAATCCATGCTGCGGCTGTCTTCGCGCTGCTTGAATTTGTAGGCGTTCTTATTGTAGTAATCGCGCATTTCCTCTTCCGTTACCTGGAGGGTAGAATCCGGAATGTCGGAGTAACGCTTCACGATGTATTTGAAATTCATCTTCGTGTTCTCGTCGGCGTATTCGCGTTTCGCCTGTGCTGCCGGAACGTAGAAGCCTTTGCGGAGAAGGTTGTTGTATTTCTCATGCAGCAGGTATTTCGACATGTCTTTTTCGACGAGCGCCCACTGTGCTTCCGTTTCCGCCGGCATCTTCTTCACGAAGTCGCGGATCTTCTGGCCGCTGAGCGATGCACCGTCATCGGTGAACTGCTGCATGATCTGGCCGGTCTGGCGATCCTGGAAGAACTGGTTCATGTAAGGAGACGGATGGTCGCCGTACATCTGTTCCGCGAGCTCATCGGTCGTAACCGTGATGCCGAGCGCTTTGTATTCCGGATCGAACACGTACTGGTCGATCAGCTGCTGCCAGGCCATGTCGGAGATCTGGCCTTGTTCCTGGTCGGAAGGCGAGTGGTCTTTCGGGCCCATCTCATCCATGCGCTTACGGAAGTCCGTTACGCTGATGGTGTTTCCGGCGATTTCACCGACGTCGTTGGAGCCTGGACCGCTGGCAAAAAAGCCGTGCTGGCTGTTGAAGAGGTCCGTCAGTACGAATGCAAGCAGCGCAAGGAAAATGATGCCGACCAGGAGGCCGACACGGCTGCGGATCTTAGCAAGAATGGTCATAGTTTATTGGTAATGGGGCACGAATATACAAAAAGAGGGCGGCAATGGGCACCCGGCTCTTTGCAGGAAGTTGTTAAAATGCCCGCGTGAAGGTTAATGTGCTGTGAATTATTGGATTACGCTGAAATTATTGTTCGCCGCGGCTTTCTTTTTCCTTGCGTTCGATCATGCGGTTGAAGCGACGGCGCAGGCTGTACATCACGCCGGCAAAAAGCGTCACCATCATAGCGAAAACGCCGTCGTCCTGCGCGCCGATCACAAAAAAGTAAACGGTAACGCCGACGCACACGATCGCGAGCACCATCCAGACGTATTCGGTAATGCGGAGGTATTTTTTCATGAGACGGCAAAGGTAGTACTTAAGAAGATGACGGAGAAAAGGGAGACTGTCGTGCTCCGATGAGAATGTTGGTTGGTCATTCGGTCATTCGGAAATTCGGTCATTCGTTAAACCCAATGACCGAATTTCCGAATGACCTTAATTCCCACCGTCCGGCTGATCCTTCAGCAGGAACGTTCCGGTAATATTCTTGATCTCGTAGTTCTCGAAATGTTCATCCGAATCGAGGCCGGAACCGATGATGACCTGGTCGGCGGTGGTGATCTTGACGGAAGCGTCGGTGTGAATTCTGCGCGTGGCGCCGTCCCAGATGAGCTTTTCGGTATTGAGCTTTTCGCCTTTCGTATTTACGACAACAACGTCGTTCTTCGCTTCCATGAATTGCTCCCGTTCGCGGCGGACGGCGTAATTGGCGGTGAGGTAGCTGTCGATCTTCCCGTGATCATCGTAGAATTCGACTTTCACGCCTTTCGGCATCAGCGTGTAAGGTTTGCTTCCGGCGAATTCCTGCACTTCCGGTGCGGTGAGATGAATTTTCAGTTTCGCGGAATCCGTGTACAGCATGTCGATGTCGTGCGCGGATTGCAGCGGGAGCGTGTCCTTCTGCGTAAACGATTTCACCTTCGCAGGATCGTTCACGCAGCTTTGCATTCCCGGAAGGAAGAAAAATACAAACAGGATGGCTGGAAACGTGCGGCGCATGAAAGTCCGAAGATTAAAGTCCGAAGTTCGAAGTTTAAAGTTCAATGTTCAACGTTTGCGACGAAATCCTGGTTAAAGATTGTCAACAACAAAAAATCCGGAACCTTCAGCAGACTCCGGACTTTGAATGTTGAACCTTGAATTTCTTAGTCGTATTTGTAATGCTGGAACCAGCGATCGTTGATCGTGAAGCCGACGGTGATACGCATGAAGTCTTCGCGCACGAGGCTGTTGCTCGTCGTTCCGCGGATGCCGTATTCGAAAGAAAGGTTGGCGCGGCCGATCGGTTCGCCGAGACGGGAATGGTACGGCGCCGGCAGCGACATGCTGAAGTTGACGGCCATTTCCGTGAGCTGCGTATTGCGAAGCTGCAACGCCGTCTGGTAATAGCGAACGCCGAGGCGGTATTGCGTTACGCCGAGGTAATTGCCGCGTCCGATGAGGCGGGGCTGGTACTGGAAACCGGCGGTGATGCGCTGTGCATTCGTAAGGCCTGCATCCTGCCCGAGAATGGAAGCGGTGCTCCACATCTGCAGCATGTAATCGGCCTGGAACATCCATTTGTAATCTTTCTTCAGCGCGATGCCTAATCCGCCCATCGCAGGAAGCGTTACGCGCGCGGGAATGCCGTCGTTGTTGATGATCGTGTCGCGGAACTGCTCGAGCGTGCCCGACTGCTTGTACGTTTGCGCGAGCAGGCTGTACGAAACGTTGATGTCCGTCGGCAAAGAGAACACAGCGCCGATGGTAACGCGTACGCCCGGTTTGCGCACGAAGAGCCGCGCGGTATCCACTTCCGTCCGGTTGTGATAGGTGAATTTGTTCTTCATCCACTGGCGGTGAATGATCACGGAGTCGGGCAGTCCCTGGTAAACCGGGTTGAGCGCCCACGGCGTGCGGAAGGTGTACTGGATGCCGTAGTTCATATACACGTCACGGAACATCGTGTTGCGCGTGATCTTCGTGTTGAACGTGTACATGGAATCCGGGAACATATCGCGGCGGATGTTCGTGAGCGATCCGAAGAGATACGTCACGTTCACGCCGACGGAAATGTTTGCCAGGTTATTGCGCGCACGCAGCTTCCGGCGCATGGCAGAGGTATCGCCCGCGAGCCTGAGCTGTTCGTATTTCGAAGAGAGCAGGTAATGACGGGGCGCCCCGGCAAAAGGACGGAAACCATTCGTGATGAACACCTGGTTGACGCCGCCAGAGCCTTCGTATTTATAAGTCACCGGCCCGATATTTTCCAGCGTAGCGCTCGTGGAAATGTTGTAGCCGACGGAAGAATACGGAACGAGCCCGAAGCCTGCGCCCCACCATTTCGTGACGGGGAACGCCATGGCAAAATTGCCGAGCGTGGTGCGGTTGAATGTCGTTTTGGAAGAAGCGTTTTGCAGCTGTACCGTGTTGCTCTGCAGGGCGATCTCGTAAGCGACGATGCCGTGCGAAGTAACGGAAGCGGGATTCTGGAAATTGAAATACTGCGGGATCAGCGAGTCGTTGCGCATGCCGATGCCGCCGCCACCCATTCCTGCATTGATCGAGCTGCCGGCAAATTGCACG
Source organism: uncultured Flavobacteriales bacterium (assembly GCA_946478675.1). The sequence goes on from CAMLEF010000054.1 coordinate 12,410, forward strand.
TCGCCGATGCCGAAACGCGAATACGGCGAAACCGTCGAAAGGACGGCGGGATTTTGTGCGTGAAGTCCGGCGAACCCGAGCAGTAGGAGACCCGCAAGCAGGATGCGGGAAAATAAATCAGAGCGATTGGTTCGCGACATGTTTAAGTAGAATACTGTTAAGCCCCTCGGGGACAAGATTGGGGCGTGCAAAGATGCCATTTTTAAGTCCTTCCGCCAAAAAGGCCGCATCACCGCCCCCGATCACGGTTTGCAGGCCCGGAAACGCTGCGGCATAACGACGGATCATGCCTTCGGTTTCCGCCAGCGCGGCATGGTAAACGCCCGCACGCAATGAAGTTTCAGTTGTTGTGCCGACCAGCGGATGTTCGCCTTCCAGTGGAACGAGCGGCAGTTTGTCGGTAAACTCGTGCATCGCGCGCAACCGCATGTGCAGTCCCGGTGCGATGGCGCCCCCGGCAAAATTTCCTTCGCCGTCGATGATGTTATAGGTGATGCAGGTTCCCGCCACTATCGCCAAGACGGGCGAACCGGGAAAGCGTTGCCTCGCTGCTGCTGCCGCCGCCAAACGGTCGAAGCCGAGCGTGGCAGGCGTTGCGTACGAATTTCCGAACGGCAGCTTCGTGTCTTTGCTGGCAACGAGCAACGGAAAATGCGCACGCAGCGAGGATTCGAAATTTTCCGGCAGATCGACGACGGATGCGAGGATCGCCGCACGCACAGGAGCTGTCCCGGTAAAAGCGAGGACCGCTTCGATGGACGCAGACGGCAAAATGGTTTGCGCGCGCAGCTCCTGCTCTTCGAAAAGAAAAGCCTTGAGCGAAGTGTTCCCGAAATCGAGCACGAGCTGAAGCGGCATGGCGCAAAGGTAACAAACAAAAAAAGCGGCCTCTCCCGAAGGAAATGCCGCCGTTGGTCGGGACGTGCTTTTCGTCTCTTAATTTCCTTTGGCGCGTTTGCGATGGCCGGAATCGCCGCTGTAAGCTTCATCGAAACCAAGGAGCTCGCTGACGAGTGACCAGGCGCGATCACGGGCGTCGTCGTATTCATCGCGGTTCGCAGTGGTTTCATCGTTGACGTAGGCTTTCAGGGAATACGCTTCGTCTTTCAGCGCCTGGCTGCATTTTTTCATCTTGACGAGGAACAGGCTGTCTTCATAAGTGAGATACTGCGCATCGAGCAGCTCCTCGTATTGCGCCGAGATGTTGTTCATCATCGCGATCTGCTCGTTGAGAACGCTCACGACAAGATCTTTGTTCCAGGCATCGACGACGTAACCATCATTCATTGCGCCGATGAGGCTGTACGTATTATACAGCATGATGCCGCCTTCTGCGCCGACGGTTTTTACCAGCGCATTTCCGCCGGTGGAGTACTGGCTGTGCAATTTTACCGGGAAGACCAATGCGGTTGCTGCGATCAGCAGGAGAGAGAAGAGGCGTGTTTTCATAACGGGATTATTTATACCGCAAAACTAAACGCACCACTTCCCACGGTTCATGACGACCGACAGCCGGAAATCTGATTGATTTCAGATGCTGGAAAACAGGTACAGCGTCAGCAGGATGCCGGCGAGCAGGATGAAGATCGTGAGCGCGATGGGAAGCGCCGGGGAAGAACGGAACTCGCCCCGCTCAAGCTGCCGCGACACGCGACGGTAATTCACAAACGCCAGGATAGTGATCAGGATGCCGGCGATCACCAGCGTAATGCCCAATACAGAGGCGTAACCTTTGTTCGGCCCGGGGGCTGCGCGTTGCAATAGATAAGCCGCCTGCTTCACGAACAAATTAAATTTCACGACGACGAAACCGAACGCCATGATGGCAATGCCGGTTCTTGTCCACGCCAAAAACGTTCGTTCATTGGCTAAATGTTCGCGCGAGTTGTCGGCCATAGAAGTGAAGTTAGGCAGCAAAGCGTCCTGTCACAAAAATTCATTAACAATAATTCCGAAATATAAATTGAGACAACGTTAAGCGCCCGCGGCTTCCGGCTCTTTCAACGCACGGCCCAGCGGACCTTCCACTTTTTCCAGCTTGCGTTTGATCTGACGATGATCGGCGGTGTCGTGCAGCTCTTTGCGGAAAACGTAAAAAAGACTTCCGGAAAAAACGAAGAGCAAACCGATGAGCACGTTTGCCCATTGCATGAGGAACAGCTGTGCAAGACCGGAGATCAATCCCAGCGCAGGAACGGCGAGGCTGTACGGGTAAAGTTTTTTATACACGAGTTTTTTGCGCAGCGCGACGAACGTAGCCGCATTCACCAGCACCAGCATCAGGATCGTGCTCACGTTGGTGAAAGAAACAATGCGATCGGTTTTGCCGAAAAGGATCAAGCCCATGTAAATGACGGCGCCCGCGATGACGCTGGTGGTAGGATGACCGTTGTGCATTTTCCCGAGGAACGTCGGCACTTCGCCTTTGCCGGCCAGCCGCACGATGAGCTCCGAGTTGCCGAGGATATTCGCATTGGCGCATGAGAGCGTGGAGACGAGCGCCGCAATGGAAATGATGAGCGGCCCGTGTTCGCCGAGCAATCGACCCGCTGCTGCCGCCACGCTCGATTCGGAATATTCATGCAGGTTCGCCGACAGCAGCGCGATCACCACGCCCGCATACAGCAACGCGACGATGAGCATGCTCAGCAAGATGGCCAGCGGTATCGTTCGCGAAGCATTGCGCACATCGCCCGCCATGCTGCACACGACGCTGAAGCCGAGGAACGCGACGAACAGTTGCCCGCTTTCGCTGAACACGGGTCGCCAGCCCTGCGGTGCAAACGGATGCAGGCTCGCCGAAGAGAAATGCATGATTCCCGCAATGATGAGCGCCAGCAGCGCAAGAATTTTTATGCCGACGAGCACGACTTCCGCTTTCCCGATCAGGCTGGAAGGGCCCATGTTGAGCAATGTCAATGCAAGTGCGGCAAGCAGCGCGAGGAACACCGGGCTCGTCTGCGGAAGAAAATACTGATGCAGGTAAATGCCGAAGCCGTTCAGGATAAATGTGCAGCCGATCACGCCGCCGATGTAGAACGCCCACGAGGTGATAAATCCCCAGTATTGCCCCAACGCTGTGCGCACGTACGCATATCCGGAGGCACCTGCAGGCGCGAGTGAAGCGATGGTAGAAAATGATAATGCGGAAAATAAAACGGAGACGCCTGCAGTAGCGTAAGCAATCAACGCAGCCGGTCCCGTAGCAGCGATGGCGGGGCCTGATAAAACAAATACGCCTGCACCGATCATCGTTCCTACGGCGAACGAGATGGCGAGCACTAAGCCGATCTTCGGCCGGTTCGCTGCTTTTTCCATACTGTGTCGTCTTGAGTCAACGACCCTACAGGCGGGAAAAATCATGCCAGCGAAAAAGAAGCGAACGCAGAAACGCTATACCCACTTGTTCTTCAGCGCGAGCTTTACCGCCTGCGCCTTCGAAGTGATGTGAAGCTTTTCGTAAATATTGGAGATGTGCTTGCGCACCGTGTGGGGACTGATGAACAGCTTGTCGCCGATCTGCCGGTAATCGAGCCCGTTCACGAGCTCTTTCAGGATGTCCATCTCGCGATCGGAGAGCTCGGATGCGATCGTTTCCTGCGGCGGCTGTGGCGTGCGCGCGCCGGTGAGCAGGTTGAGTGCTTTTCTCGCAATGCGCGGCGACATCGGCGCGCCTTCTTTTTCCACGACTTCAACGATGGAAGAAAGGATCACGTCGACGCGTTCTTCTTTCAATAAGTAACCGTCGGCGCCGGCCTGGATCGCATCGAAAAGTTTGTCGTCGTCATCGAAGACCGTCAGCATGACGAACTTCACTTCGGCGTAAACCGTTTTCGCATGACGCACCGTGTCGATGCCGTTCAGGACGGGCATGTCGATGTCCATGAGCACGACCTGCGGCAGACCGTTCGGCGGCAGCGTTTTCATCTTCTCGAGAAATTCTTTTCCGTTCTGCGCAGTGAAGAGAATTTTCACCTGGCCGGAGAACGTAATTTTCTCGGAAAGCGAAACGAGGTTCTGCTGGCGGTCGTCGACGATGGCAATGGTGTACGGCATGGAACAAATATAGAAGCGTTGGCCGGGCGCGGGAATACCCCATCTGTACTATTTGTGCAGGATGTCGACCTGCGTGCCCTGGCCGGGCGCGCTGGTGATGGCAAGCGAACATCCGATCTCTGCGGCGCGTTGTTTCATGTTCTCCAGGCCGTAATGTTCCGCCATGCCGTTTTCGCCGGAGAAACCTTTTCCGTTGTCGCTGATGCGTACTTCGTAACGGCCATCTTTCGCGAGAAAACGAATCGCGAGCAACGAAGCGCCGGAATGTTTCAGCGCGTTGGCGACAGCTTCCTGGCAGATACGGAACAGGCCGAGCGCTTCGGAAGGGCCGAGCTGTAATTCTTCGCTGAGCGCTTCGGAAAAACCGGTGCGGATGGAAGGTACGAGCTGCGCTTGTTTCTGCACGTGGCTCTTCAGCTTGTCGGAAAATTCTTCGAAGGTGATCGTCTCTTTGTTCAGCGCCCAGATTGTTTCACGCAGCGTGGAGATGACTTCTTTGGCGGTGGCGCCGACGAATTCGAGCTTGCTGTTTTTCTCTTCTTCCGAAAGTTGCTTGAGCGGATGCGTGATCCATTCGATGTTGTTACTAATCAGGCTGAGCTGCGTGCCGACGTTGTCGTGAAGGTCGCGCGAGATGCGGGTGCGTTCGCGTTGTTCGCTTTCGATCACGAGCAGCTCTTCTTTCGCTTTGGCGCGGATGCGAACGTTGCGGTACACGAGGAAGAAGATGAGCGCGAGCAGGGCCACGCCGCCGGCAGAAAGTGCGATGGCGCGTCGTTTCTCGAGCAGCGCCTGCTCTTTTTCGATCGAGCTGACGCGGTTGGTGAGCACAAGCTGTGTTTTCTCGCGTTCGTTTTTCTGCTGCAGGTATTTCGCTTCCGCTTCCGCCTGCTTGCGCACATTCTCCAGGTTGTTGATGGAGTCGTCGGCGATCTTGTATTTCTGGAAAAACACGAACGCGTTCTTGTAATCACCGGTCAGCTCGTAGGTTTGGTACAGCCGCTTGTAAGCCTGGTGGCGCGAATCGAAATCTTCGTCTTCTTCCGCGAGCGTCGCCGATTCGAGATAGAAAGACAGCGCTTTCGCATACTCGCCGCGCCGCTTGAAAATGTCGC
>CAMLEF010000055.1 GCA_946478675.1 uncultured Flavobacteriales bacterium
GTCCCGTCGAGCGATTGACGGAATCGACAAACGCCATGAGCCGTCCCATCGCCGAAGTATCGGTGACGGTCGCCTCTTCCGGGATGGCAGAATCGTTTTTCCCCGCGATCTTTTTTTCCGGCTTTACCGGCGAGCCGCCCGTGGTAAACGCCCAGATCGTCCCCATGATCGCCACCGGCAGAATGACCAGGGCCGCAGCCTGCTTGACGGTAAGGGTTTTGTTCAGGAGGTGTTTCACGGAGCTAAGATAGGGCGGGAATGTGCTAATGAAATCAATTTGCGGATGTGCTGATGCCCGCGGAATGCCGGCGCACATCCGAATATGCCGATATGTCAATGTGCTAATATGCCGATGCCTGCGGAAGGCGCACATTCGAATATGCTGATATGCTAATGTGCCGATATGCCGATGCCCGCGGAAGGCCGTCGATATTCTTATTGAAAATTAATTGAGAAACAGAAAGAGCAATTCGTGATCAAACAATATTCAATTTTCAATTTTTCAATGCGGGGAGGAAGCGCGCATCGGCATATCAGCACATTGGCATATTGACATATCTGTCCCCCGCCGAAAAAAAGTTCACCTTTGTAAAATATCCGCTCGCCTTCTTCCGACATCACTCATAGATGAAAGAAGTGGCAAACATACCGACACTGATGGCCGCAGAGCAAAACCGGATTTTGGAGGAGACTGTGAAGCGTGAAAGACGCCGGTTGCTCGAATTCATCAGGAAGCGGGTTCCCGCCGAAGAAGACGCTGAAGATATCCTGCAGGACGTTTTCATCGAATTGACGGAGAATCTCCGCGTAGACAACGTGATCGAACGGGTCTCGGGATGGATGTACCGCGTAGCCCGCAACAAGATCGCCGACCTTTTCCGCCGCCGCCGTACCGAATCGCTCGAAGCGCGCTACGAGCACGTGAACGACGAAGGCGAAGAAGGCCTGGGACTGAACGACCTGCTCCCCGACGCGTCGGCAGGTCCGGAAGCCCAGTACGCGCGACGTGTGATCATGAGCGAGCTGATGGAGGCGCTGGACGAGCTGCCGGAAGAGCAACGATGGGTGTTCTGGGAAAATGAGATCGAAGGACGACCCTTCCGGGAGCTGGCCGAGGAAGCCAACGTGCCGCTGAATACGCTTCTTTCACGAAAACGATATGCCGTATTGTTCCTGAGAGACCGGTTGAAGGAACTGTACGAAGACCTGAACAATGAATAAATCAGTCGGGAGTTTGGAGCCGGGAGTTCGGAGTAATGCTCCATACTCCGAACTCCCGACTCCGGACTCCTAACTCTAAAAACTCATGAAAATGAAATGGATATTCAAAGGCATCATTGGCATCCTCGTGATCGGGCTCTTTGCGCTCGGCCTGGGATGGGTAACGATGCGACTCTGGAACTGGCTGATGCCGGCGATCTTCGGCCTTACGATGATCACCTTCTGGCAAGCCGTGGGTTTGCTGGTGCTGAGCAAGATCCTCTTCAGCGGCTTCCGTAAAGGCGGCCACTGGGGACACCGGCACTGCGGCCCGTGGGGGCACCGTAACGGCCACTGGCGCAAGCGCTGGGAAGAAAAGATGGCGCGGATGTCGCCCGAAGAACGCGAGAAAATGATGAGCGGCATGCGCAAGTGCGGCTGGTACGGCGGCTGGCCGGAAGAAAAATCCGACAGCAGCACGAACAGCGGTACGCCCGCAGCCTGATCAAAGACCGTAGTTGGCAGCAGCACTGCTGCCGGGTTTAGTGGAAGGCGTTCCCGGTAACACGGGGGCGCCTTTTTTTCGTTTTCACGCGACGCACACGAAACGGTTGCGCGTCAATACACCTTCTGCATCGCTTTCCGTTTCTTAAATAAACGGACTACACCCTGAATATTTTCTATATTACAGGTTCAATTCCGTTTCCGATGTGTCGCATCAAGGAAGATAACCTCAAGCTCATCACGCGCCGCCTTCACATGGATTGTATGATCGTCCGCATCGGCGCTTTATTCGCGCTGCTGCTCGGCACGTATCTCCTGCTGGCGCTGTTCATCGATTCCATCTCCATTGCCAAGCTTGAAAAAGCGGAGCTCGGCGGCGGCGCTTCGTTCGTGCTGCTCGGGGCGTATGCGCTTTACATTCTGCCGATCAAAAAAAACCTGCGCATCGCCAAATACGAAACGCTCGAAGAAAAATTCAGCCGGCGCGAAACGATGACCGACGACGGCGAAGAAAAGCTCTGCGAATTGTATTACGAGCTGCTCGGCTCCAGCATGGTCACCCTCATCCTTCCGTCGTTCGGCGATTAACCTCATGGAACATTCCCTGCAAGAACAATCGCGCCGCGAGAAAAAAGCGACCGGCAAACGTTACTTCGCTACGATCCTGCTGATGCTCGGCGGCGCGTCGCTCGTGCTCACGTTCTTCTTTCTCGCCAAACCGCCTTCCCGCGAAGACAAGATCGCAGCGATCAAAAACGATACTTCCGTTCTTCTTGCGCTGAGCGATTCCATCAAAGCGGAAGTTCGCGCGAAAATCAACGATTCGGTGATGGCAGCGCTCCCGCCGGTGAACCAAACCGCCCTGTGGGTCGACAGCCTGATGACCGTTGATAGCCTCTCCCGGCACAAGGCAGCGGATTCTGTTGGGCATATCGCGAATGAAAAGCCGCTCGTGCATTATTACCTCAAGCATACCGATTACAATTCCGCGCGGCTGCTCGACACGCTTTCCAAAGCCGGCTTCAACGTTCGCATCGATTCCACCAATGCAAAAAGCCAGATCAGCTGCAATGCGATTGCGTACGGGTCGAAGGTCAGCGAAGAATACGTGAAGGCGCTGGCGTTGCTGATGAATCATTACGGCGTAACGATCCAGCGACTGGACCGTTTCCAGGATGATCGCGGCCGCGACAACAGCATCGAAGTGTATTACAGCCCGATCGCGCTTCGCGAGAAACCGCTTTCGCACGCGGAGATCCTGCAGAAGTAAAAGCCGGCGGCTGTAAATAAAAAAAGCCCCTCACATCACTGCAAGAGGCTTTCGGGGCGTGTCGGGGTTCTGTTTTCCTTATACTGTTTGCGGCGCGGGGCGTGTTCTTGACAACGCGAAGAATATGGCCGTCAGTGTAGCAATCGACAGCAGCGCGATCATCAGGCCGCCATTTCCGCCGGGTTTGTCGGAAGGCGAGTGATAGACGAACGGCGTTTCTCCCTGCTTCTTGCCGTCTTTATCTTTTTTCAGGTAGCCGTTGTATTCCACCGGGTAATCGAGATGATCTTTGATGTCGCGACCGGTGAGCCATTGATACGTGTACATCTCGTCCCAGCGGCGCTTGCTGAGATCTTTCAGGTACGCCTGTCCTTTATCGCAATCGAAATCGCTGGAGGCGGGATGCGTGAGGATGTAACGCGCCTGGAAACGTTCTTTGTTCGGCGTCTCCTGGAACATAAGATCCTGCGGGAACGTGCTGCGTGAATACGTGATGTGCAGTCGCGTGAAATAAACGTTGCCGGCATACACATTGCCGCCCGTGTGATAATCCTGTCCTTTGCTCTCGAGCCAATCGACGCCTGCTTCTTTCAGCTCCTGCACCATCGGCGGATCGCCCACGCACGGATCGCAGAACACGTTTTGCATCGGGCTCACTTCCCACGCATATTCGAGAAACACAACGTTCTTGTCTTCGCGCGTCCACGCTTTCGTGTAAACGTCTTTGTAGAACGGGCCGAAATCGCTCTGCACGAACAGCGGCACTTTCACGTCGGTCGGAACGGAAACCGTACGATAGTTCGTTGTCTCAACACGGCCGGTTTTCGAATACGCGTAAAGGATCATGTCCTGGTCGCCTTCGGAGTTGGCCATGCCGAGACGGATCGGCAGCATGAACTTCGGTGAATTGAACGAGATCTGCAGCGGACGAAGCGGAACGGCGCCGGCCGCTTTGTAATTATCGAGGTTCACTTTGCACACGAAGAATTTCATGTTGCTGGCGATGTACGGATCGAGCACTTCTTTCGCACCGTCCGGAATTTTGTAGCCGTTGTCGGTGAGCCAGCGCTCGAGGCCGTTCGACTCTTTCGCGGAAAGAATGAGAATATCGTATTCACCGACGGAATATTTCGCTTCGATGGTGACGTGATAATCGTCTTTCGTCTTATCGGTGCTCATCTCTTTTTCTTCCGCTACCGCACCGCGCGCAGCAGCCGGGTAATTGTTGTAGTCGTAATAGTGCGGACGATAGCACGGATCCTGGTCGTAGTATTCCACCAGTCGCGGCGAAGAATACGCATCGAGCTTGTCGAACAGCATCCGATCGATCACGCGGATGTCTTTTTGCTCGAGCACCACCGGCACCGGCACGACCATCGCAAAATCTTTTACGTCGCCTTCGAAATCGCTCGACATCGTGATGGTGGATCGTTCACCGTTGCGCACGAGGATGACCTGCGAAGTTTTGTTGAAGAGTTTCGTATCCGCTTTGGCCACGTAGAATCCGCAGAACGGAAAAGCGTTCACCGTGATCGCTAAAGCTGTAACTAAGAGAATGACTTTTTTCATGAGAAATAGTTTTGTTTCATGTTCCGCGTTCAAGGTTCAAGGTTCTAAAAACAACATTGAACCTTGAACTTTAAACATTGAACATTATTTAGTCCATTCGAATTTTTTAGCGGGGAAGAGATAGTCGAGCACGGGCACGAGCGGGCTGAGGAAGAACAGCGCCCAGAGCGGAGCGGTGTGCACGTACAGCTTCGTCGATATCCACCACGTCAGCGCGCCCACGGCAATCGACCATACGATGCGCGGCCAGCGGCGGGAAGGCGTTGCCATCGGGTCGGTGATCATGAAGAACGCGAACAGCAGCAGCGAGCCCGTCGTCAGTTGATGATAGAAGAAATCGGCGGGCCAGCCGAGATACAACACGTTGCGGATGTAACCGAGGCCGAGGAACGCGCCAAAAAATCCGAACGCCGTATCGAGACGTTTTACGCGCAGCAGCACGACGAGCCCCGTGCAACCGACGAGCATCAGCAGCGTGGCGTTGCTGCCCCACTGGCCGGGAGAGATCCACGCGTCGCCGGTGAGCAGGAAGGTGATGATGATGCCGAAGTTGGCCGGGTTGAAAATGTGCTTGCCGCGGATCTTCAGCACGAATTTGCTGGAGATAGCCAGCGCCGAAGCGATCAGGAACGTCGACAGGTTGTTCGCCTGCAGCATGAGGCAAATACTGAACGAGGTGATCAGCGCGCTTTTCAGGCCGGTCCAGTCTTTCGTTTTAAATTGAATGAACAGCGCCTGCACGGCAAGGCAGGTCAGGATGACGAGATTGAAACGCAGCAGCGGGATATCCCAGCCGAGCACAAAAATGCCGTAAAGAAGAAAGGTGAGTTGGAACAGCACCTGGTAATGCCGGGGATCGCTGCGAAACCATCCGGCTATCGCGCGGAAAGGCTGCAACACAGCAGCAAAAGCGGGCCGTTGTAGAACTGAGGTAACGTACTGCATGTCGGTTGTTTTAGTGGAATTTCAACCAAAAGATGCAGCCGTTTTACGGATTCCACAAGCATCCCGAAATTTTTCTGCATGGCATATTTGCAGGCTTGCGGCAACGGATGCATTTTTAACCGTTGAATCTCATCCGCTCTTTTTCCGGACAACCGGCTGCCCGCTTTTTCCTTCTCGCAGGAGGAATTGCCGGACTGCTCCTGTTGCTGCTGACGCCTCCGTTCCAGGCGCCGGACGAAGTCAACCATTTCTACCGGGCCTGGCAGGTTTCCGAAGGACAATGGGCGCCGCTGAAAGAGAACGACCGTCTCGGCGGTTACGTGCCCGCGTCTGTACAGCAGTTCACGCAGCCCTTTTTAAAGCTTCGTTTCGATCCGTCGACACGCACCAGCCGCAGCGCCATTCTTGCCGCAGGAAATATTCCGCAGCAGCCGGAGCAAAAAGTGTTCGTGGATTTTCCGAACACGGCGTTTTACAGCCCCGTTTGTTATGCGCCGCAGGCCTTCGCGATTTTCGTGCTGCGGAAAATGAACGCGACACCATTGCAGATCTATTACATTCAGCGTGCAGCGGTTTTTCTCTGCTGGCTGCTGATCGTGTTCGTTGCGCTGCACACGTTGCCGGGAATGAAATGGCTCTTCACGATCCTGGCGTTGCTGCCGATATCGGTGTTCATCAATTGCTCCACCAGCGCCGATACGCTCACGAATGCGGTCGCGTTTTATTTTCTCGCGTTCGTGCTGAAATGCGCCACGCAAAAAGAGCCGTTAAAACGTTCTGCGTTTTTCATCCTGCTGTTGCTCTCGGCCGGCATTGCGCTGGTCAAACCGGGATACACGCCTTTGCTGCTATTGCTGTTCCTGCTGCCGCGATCACTTTTTGCGAGCCGGAAAATGTATGCACTAAACATCCTGCTGTTGCTGCTGCCCGCTATCGTGATCACGGTCGTATGGTCGGCGGCTTACGGAAAATTGTATACGCCTTACGAAGCGTACAACCCTGCTTTTCGCAACGGGATCGATCTGAATTTAGGTGCGAATGCTGCGGAACAGCTGGCGCGGCTCAAAGCACATCCCGGTATTGCGGTCAGCGTGTTCGTGCATTCCGTCGCCGGCAATGCGCAGCAATTCAGCGGCAGCTACATCGGCAAACTCGGTTGGATGGATACGGCCATCCCTGTATGGTTCATCCTGCTCGCCTGGGCGATGATTGCAACAACAATCTTTTTCGACAGCGAAAAAATTCCGTTGCGCAAATCCCAGGTGCTCCTGCTCGCTGTAACGTTGTTGCTGCTGCTGGGGCTGATCATCTTTTCGCAATACCTCACCTGGGAACCCGTCGGCGCGGCGCGTGACACGATCCTGCAGGGTCGCTATTTTCATCCCGGTATTCCCGCTGCTTTTCCTCGCGCTGCAGGCGGCTCCTGTAAAAAAACGCAGGAAGATGGGACTGCCGGTTTTACTGTTCAGCACGACAGGGCTCGTCATTACGTTAGTGACCGTTTACTTCCGGTACTTCGGTTGATTCGAAAAAATTCAGGAAGGCAATTCATCCGGGCGCGGCGGGCGGACATGCTTTATGAAACGCTCTTCCGTTGCTCCGAACTTTCGGTAATTCGCTTTTGATTCTATGAGGGAAAAATCATTAGCTCCTCCGGTATAATCTGGAAGATCCGATTGCAGGCCATCATCCTCCCAGTAGCAAACAGCGCAGATTTCGAAACTCCCGTCATCTTCCTGATCCAGCGTAAAGCAGCCGCAGCAATGACAATTATATTTGCCGTTTGCGCCCTGAATATGCTTCATGAAAAATCCGTGTAATCCGCGTAATCCGTGGCTTAAATCACGCCCGGCACCAGCACCTTCTTCACCCGGTTCCCGGTATCGCAGAAAATATTGAGGTAATAAATGCCCGTCGGTAATCCGCGCGTATCGAGCTGGAATTGTATGCGCGTGACATTCGGGAAAGCGTTCACGTAAAAAAGATTCCCGAAACGATCGAACAGCTGCACATACATCGTCCCCTGCGTTTTCAGCATTGCGTCCACGTCGATATGATCGTAAGGCGGATTCGGAGTAAAGCTGAAATCGACTTCATCGCAGATCCCGTAGAACCACGTCGTCAACCCCGCGTTGCGCGAATAACAATCGTTCTGGTAAGTCACCCCGTTGCAGCCGCAAACCGGCTCCCACTGCGGATCGCAATAAGCGCCATACTGCACATGCGAGCTGTCGATACACTGCGCCGGCAACCGCAGCAAGGAGACGCAACATACGAAGACAACAACCAGCAGCGTTCTTATCATAACCTTAAAGGTAAGGATTACGAGGGGAGTAATAATTCAGTGGGCGAGGGTGATTTGTTAAAAGGTAATTGTGAATTCCCGGGGAAATGTTGCGTGTTGCGGAGGTGCGAGGTGCGAAGGTGCGGGTTGCGGGGGTGCGGAGATACGCGGTGCGAAGGATGGGATAAAAGAAAGTCAATGACGGATCGAATAAAAAAGATCGAATGCGCCGAATAAAACAAGCATGAAGGCGAACACACGCTCAAGCCGCTCGTTTTCCATTTTAAGGGCAAGACGCGCGCCGAGATAGGAAAAGGGAATGGCGCTGCAGGAAAGGATCAGCACGATCAGCCAGTCGATATGCCCGAGATACCAGTGCGTGATCGTGCCGGGAATACCCAGTATTGCAGAAACGACCAGGCTGCTGGCCAGCGCATTTTTTACCGGCATGCGGAAAACGCGGATAAATAACGGGCCGTACAAAACACCACCGCTGTTCGCCAACAATCCCGAGAGCAAGCCGACACTCGTCGATACCAGCAGCAGCTTCCAGAATGGCACTTGCGATTCCAGCTCGCCTGGTTCCGGTGGCAGATCGGGCCGGATGAAAAAAGAAAGGCCGAGCACCAGCACGAAGACAGCCGTCATCATCATCAGCGCGTTCCCTTTGAATGAATTGCTGAAGAAAGAACCCGCCACTGTCGGTGGAATACCCAGCAAGACCGTATACAGCACCACGCGCTTGTTGACCAGCTTCTGTTCGCGATAAGCGTAGGATGCGACAAGCGTGGACGGCAGCGTAGCAGGAAGCGGCGAGGCCAGCGCGGAAAATGGATTTACATGCGCAAAGATCTGCAGGCTAGGCGTAGTGATGGCACTACCGCCTTTTCCTAAAAGGCCCGAAAGGAAGCCAACGGCCGCCCCGGTGCCAGCAATGATCCCGCATTCCGTCCAGGTCATAAAAAAGTTGTTCAGGAAGATCGCGGCACATGCGGATAGCGCCAGTCCGATGCTATAAAGATAGCAAGACCAGAGAAACCAGCGCCAATACGCCTCTGCGCAGCTGAAGCAAACGTCCCGAACCTGGTTTTGCGCGCTCACTGTGAAGCCCTACGTAAGTTGCGAAGCCCCGCAATTGTGATTCCCGTGTAGTGTTGCGTGTTGCGGAGGTGCGAGGTGCGAAGGTGCGGGTTGCAGTGGTGCGGCTGTGAAGCACGCTTACTCCGATGGCTATCGGAGGCCCTTAAGTGTCTTAAGTGGTTCCCCAAAGCGCGCAGCCCCCGATCGGAATGCATTCGTTCCTGTTAAAAGTTGTTTAGCCCTTCCTGCCAACACCATCCATCGACTACCTTCCCGTCTCATAACTTCCCGATGCAGCACCCCTACTTCACCCCGAAGCTCATGCGTCTCTTCATCGGCTTGCTGCTGCTCCTCTCCTGCTCTTCCAACGGAAAGAAAAAATCCGTGCACGACAATGCACGCGCCACCTTCGAACAACAGCTCGCGAAAAAAAGCGCCGTTGAAGTCGATACCACTTACGCCGTGCTCTGCCGCAACCTCGACCGCAGCCGCCTGCAGCTGAAAAAAGAATGGAACAAATCTTCCGATAAAACAGCCCGCGAAGCCGTGCTCGCCAAAGCAAGAAAGCTGCTTTACACTACACTTTCCGATTCGCTGTTCGTCTGCTGGTACGGCACGAAGTGGGATTTCAACGGCACCACCTCCTGCCCGCGACAAGGCAACATCGCCTGCGGATATTTCGTCACGACGGTTTTACAACAAGCCGGCTTTCCGCTCGATCGTGTGTATCTCGCACAACAAGCTTCCTCGACGATGATCAAAGCGCTTTGTCCTGCGGAAAAAATTAAAACCGTCAGCAACCACCAGCAGAAAAAGCTCACCGATCATCTTCGCTCGCGCCCCGACGGCATTTTTATTCTCGGCCTCGACAAGCACACCGGCTTCGTCGTGAAAGAAGGCGACAGCCTCGACTTCGTACACTCCAGCTTCTGGCCGCAGGGACACGTGGTGCGCGTTCCGCTTGAAAAATCGGAGATCGTGAAAGAAAGCAACTATTACGTTGCAGGCGAATTGCTCTTCAGCGACGAAACGATCCGCAAATGGATCAACGGAGAAAAAATATAGTTGGGAGTTCAGAGTTGGGAGTTCGGAGTTATCGCAAACACTCCGAACTCCTGGCTCCAAACTCCCAACTCCTGTCTAAACCTTCACGCCGATCAGCAGCATATCGTCCGTTTGTGAATTGCCGCCCATCCAATCGGCAATCACCTGCTCCACTTTCACGCGCTGTGATGCGGATTCGAGCGGGTGAATATCGCGCACGAGATTGCGCACCTGCTCCTTGCGGAATTTTTTTCCTTCCGTGCCGCCGAACTGATCCGCGATGCCGTCGCTGCCGAGGTAAAAACCATCGCCTGCTGCCAGCGTGAACGAATGCGTAGGCGGCGGCGACGTCACATGCTCCTGGATGGAACCGACGGTGCATTTCGCCGGCTTGACTTCTTCGAGATTTCCATTGCGCAAAATGTACAGCGGCATTCCGGCGCCGGCATACTCGAGCGTTTGTGTCTTCGGATCGAAAACGCAAAGCCCGACTTCCATGCCGTCGTTTAATTCGTTCTGCGGGCGCTGCTGGCCGAGTGTTCTTTTGACTTCCGCATTCATCGCATCGAGCAGCACGGAAGGATTCGCGCTTCCTGTTTTTTCGATGACGTGACGCAGCGCGTTATTACCAATGAACGTAAGGAACGCGCCGGGAACGCCGTGCCCCGTACAGTCGACTGCAGCGATCACGATCTTTCCGTTGCTTTCTTCCACGAAATAAAAATCACCGCTCACGATATCGCGCGGGCGCAGGAAGAAAAAACTTTTCGGCAGCAACGAACGCAGCGTTTCGCTTTCGGGCTTCAGCGCTTCCTGCATGCGGCTGGCGTAACGGATGCTGTCGAGGATGTCTTTGTTCTGCTCTTCGATGATTGCTTTTTGCTTCTGCAGTTCTTCGGCTGTTCGTTTTTTCAAACGATATCGGCTCCACGCGATGATCGCCAGCACGATGGCCGCTCCGAAAATGGCGAAGTAATAATTGCGGTGAATGCGGGAATAACAAATGAATTCCTGGTCGCCATCACCGAAAATCGTATTCCAGAATCCTGCGCCGGCGAAGAGCGGAACGGTAATGCTCCAGGCGGCCAACAACATGATCAATCGTTTCATTGGCGAATATTTCCCCTAATTTAGTTTTTCGCAGAACAGATGAAGAAAAAATCCGCCGACAAACCGTTGCTCCTCGACCGCGCCACCGCCGTCGCCATCGCGTTATCCGCACAGGGGCTCGATCGCAGCGCGGCGTTCGGCAAAGGGAAAAAAGGCGCGCTGGAAACGATCCGCCATCTCGGTTACGTGCAGCTCGACACGCTGGCCGTCGTGGCCCGCGCGCATCATCATACGCTCTGGTCGCGCACGAAAGATTATTCCGAAGAAATGCTCAACACGCTGATGCGTGACAAAACCATCTTCGAATACTGGAGCCACGCCGCCGCGTATTTACCGATGGAAGATTTCCGTTTCAGCCTCGTGCGCAAGCAGGAATTTCTCAACGGCCGATCGCACTGGTTCCAGAAGGACAAGAAAGTGATGAAGTACGTGCTCGACCGCATCCGCGCGGAAGGGCCGCTGCAGTCGAAAGATTTCGAAACCGATCGCGCGCGCGGCAGCTGGTTCGACTGGAAACCGGCGAAGATCGCGCTGGAGCAATTGTTCCAGGACGGAACGCTCATGGTGACGGAGCGCAAAGGCTTCCAGAAAATCTACGACCTCGCCGACCGCGTCATTCCTGCGGGCATCGACACGACGGTGCCGACGAAAGAAGAATTTGCAGAACATCTCGTGCGCTCCACGTTGCGCGCACACGGCATCGCTTCGCTGAAAGACATGACGCACCTCCGCCGCGGCATGCTCCCGCACGTTACGAAAGCGCTGCAGCGATTAGTAAAAGAGGGAACAATTCTCCGTGCGGAAATTGAAAATGTAAAAGGTGAATTTTATCTCGAGAAAAAAACGATCGCCGGTCACCGCTTCAACGATCATCCCGAAGACGCGCTGATCCTTTCGCCGTTCGACAATGCCGTCATTCGCCGCGAGCGTTTGCAGCAATTGTTTGATTATGACTATACGATCGAATGTTATTTGCCGGAGCCGAAACGGAAATTCGGTTATTTCTGTCTGCCGGTTTTGTACAAAGGAAATTTCATCGGCCGCTTCGATCCGAAAGCCGACCGCGCGACGAAAACGTTCATCGTAAAAAAATTCTATCTCGAAAATCCGCCGCAGCAGATGGACGAATTTCTCCACGCGTTCGCCGCCACGCTGAAAAGCTTCGCGGCGTTCAATGGCTGTGAGAAGATCGTGGTGGAGAAAGTTTTCCCGGCGAAATATGCCGCAGCAATAAAACGAGCGCTGAAATGATGAACCACGGAGACACGTGGACACGGAGTTCTCTGTGCCTCCGTGTCTCCGTGGTTTAATTTTCTAACACAGCGCTTTGATGATGTCGTGGCGCGTGATGATGAACGTTTCGTCCGTTTTGAAATCGCGCACGAGCACCGCAGGGCTTTCCGGCGTGATCATCGGCGAAAGATCTTCTACCGGCGTAGAGATGTCGACGAACGGGAAAGCGGGCTGCATGATCGAGTCCACCGCTTTCGTTTTGTTTTCCGGGTTGTGCACGAGACATTCGAAGAGCAGTTGCTCGTTGATCGAACCGACGATTCGTCCCCCTTGCGTGACCGGCATTTGCGAGAAATCGTTTTCGCTCATGATGCGCACGGCTTTTTCGAGCGGCTCGTTCGTTTCGATGGAACGCAGCTTGCCGTGCTTCATCGTTGCGACGATATCTTTCGCGGTCTGGCCTTTGCGATCGAGGAAACCTTTTTCGCGCATCCAGTCGTCGTTGAACATTTTGCCGAGATAGCGCGTGCCGTGGTCATGAAAAATGATCACCACCACGTCGTCTTCTTTCAGTTTCGGTGCGAGCTGCACAAGCCCGGCCATTGCTGAACCTGCGGAGTTGCCGGCGAAAATGCCTTCTTCTTTCGTGATGCGGCGCGTCATGACGGCAGCATCTTTATCCGTTACTTTTTCGAAGAGATCGATGATGTTGAAATCAACGTTCTGCGGCAGGAAATCTTCACCGATACCTTCCGTGATGTACGGATAGATCTCGTTCTTATCGAAGATGCCGGTCTCTTTGTATTTCTTGAAAACGGAACCGTACGTATCGATGCCCCAGACTTTGATGTTGGGATTTTTCTCTTTCAAAAATTTGCCGGTGCCGCAGATCGTGCCGCCCGTTCCGACGCCAACCACGAGGTGCGTGATCTTTCCATCGGTCTGTTCCCAGATCTCCGGGCCGGTCTGCTCGTAATGCGCCTGCGAGTTGGAAAGGTTATCGTACTGGTTCGGCTTCCAGGAATTCGGCACGTCTTTTTCGAGACGCGAAGAAACCGAATAATACGAACGCGGATCTTCCGGATCGACGTTCGTGGGGCACACGATCACTTCCGCGCCGAACGCACGCAGCGCATCGACTTTCTCTTTCGATTGCTTGTCGGTGGTCGTGAAGATGCATTTGTAGCCTTTGATGATGGCCGCAATCGCCAGGCCCATGCCGGTGTTGCCGGAAGTTCCTTCGATGATCGTTCCGCCCGGCTTAAGACGTCCGTCCTTCTCGGCATCTTCGATCATCTTGAGCGCCATGCGGTCTTTGATGGAATTGCCGGGGTTAAAGGTTTCCACCTTGGCGTACACTTTCGCTTTGGTGAGGCCTTTGGTAATGTTATTAATGCGCACAAGCGGCGTTTTGCCGATCGCACCAAGAATGTTGTCGAAGACGAGTTTATCGGGAGTCACTGGAATTGATTTTGAGAGGGCAAAGGTAAGGAGAATAGGGCGGTTTTCTGAGCCACGCCCGCCTGAACGGAACGGGCAGGGAGACACGGGGGCACGGAGAACGCGTTATTGTAACACCTCTTCGGAATTCCATTGAGCAGATGGCCATTACCCGACCAGTGCCGCCCCTCCGGGGCTCGTTGCTCATACATTCCTGGGTTTGCTACGTGTGTCGTCCCTCCGGGACTATTCCGCAAACATCCAGATATTGTTCTCACATAAGGCAGGAGTTTAGCGCCCTGAAATCTGTCGGGCGAACATCTATGGGTTTTTCTAATTGTGTCGTCCCTTCGGGACTATTTCGAACATAGAGCCCCGGAGGGGCGGCACAATTAGAAAAATCGATTCCATCAACATTGGAGCCCCGGAGGGGCGGCACTGGTCGGGTAATGCGTAATTCCCCTTCAGAAATTTTTCTTCTCCCGTTTATGATTGCCTGGTGGATCCGTCATTTCCTAACTACTCCTTCGGCGCATCCGGCTCATCAAAAACATATTGCGGCTTGTAACCGATCTCGTGATCTTTCAGAAAATCGAGATACTCTTCCTTGAACGTCCGCTTGCAATGATGTACCTCCTGGTTACGAATGTAAGCACGCACTTTATCGAGATCGGGATGCCCGACTGTAAACGCTCCAAAACCGGACTGCCATTCGAAACGACCTTTCACCCATCCTTGCTCATTGATGTATCGTGACGAATTCGCTTTGATATCCCGGATCACATCGGAAAGCAAAACCGTGGGTCGCATCCAAAGCAGAAAATGAATATGATCTTCAACGCCATTCACTTCAAGAATCGTTTGCTGCTTGTTGGTCGCAATACCGGCAATGTAATCGAACAACTGAGCGCGCCATTCTTTGGACAACAACGGTCGACGATATTTTACGCCGAACGTAACATGAACGTATAACTGAGAATAGGAATCAGCCATCGCGCAAATGTATATCGCGCAAAAAAGATAGCCGTTTGTAAATGCTTAACTAAACCGGATCGCCCGCACCGGCGAGATGCGCGCGATGATCAGCGCCGGCAACAACAACGACACGAGAATCACCACCACCGCGCCGGCATTCAGCAACGCCAGCTGTCCCCAATCGACGGAGATCGGCACCGTTTTGACGTAGTACGATTCCTGGTCGAGCGACACGAACTGGAATTTGTATTGCAGCCAGCACAACGCCAGCCCCACCGCGTTGCCGATGAGCATGCCGTAAACGATCAGCCGCGCGGAATGCAGCAGGAAAATTCCTCCGACGGAAACGCTCGGCGCGCCCATCGCCTTCAGCGTGCCGATCATATTCGCGCGATCGAGGATCATGATGATGAGCGCCGACATCATGTTGATCATGCTCACAAAAACCATCAGCACGATGATGATGAGCGCGTTCACGTCGAGCACGTCGAGCCACGAGAAGATCTGCGGCGTCAGCTCCCGGATGCTTTGCGCATTCAGGTTCACCGCAATGTTATCCCGCACCTGCTCCGTCGCCGGCTCCAGCGATTCGTAATTATCAACGAGAATTTCGAAACCGGCAATCGTGCTGCTGTCCCAGTCGTTGAGCTTCTGCACCTGCCGGATATCACAGATCATGAAACGATCGTCGAAGCCGTCGACCAATCCCGTTTCGTAAATGCCGGCCACACGGAACGCACGCTGCTTCGTTTCATTGCCGCGAAGAAAAAACATGCGGAACTTCTTGCCGGTTTCCAGCTTCATCTTGTCGGCCATGTAACGCGACACCAGCACTTCGTCACTCGTGGAATCGACCAGGTGCAGCAGCTTTCCTTCTTTTAAATTCTGCTGGAAAAACGACCAGTCGAAATCGCGGTCCACGCCCTTCAGCACCACACCGAGCAGCTGGTCGCCAGACTTGATGATGCCCGCTTTCGTCGCGTACACCTGGATGTGGCGAATGCCGGGCATATTTTTGAGCGCGTACACCGACGGCTGGTTGCGGTTCAGCGTGTCCGACTCGAACGATTCATTCGTATCGTAGCCCGTCACCTGGATGTGCGAACCGAAGCCGATCACTTTTTGCCGGATCTGTCGCTGGAAGCCCGTCATCACCGCCAGCGTCAGGATCATCACCACCATTCCGATGGCGATGCCGCCCACCGCCACGCGCACAATCGGACGCGACATCCGCCCCGACGCATCCTGCTGGTTCAGCATGCGGCTCGCGATCAGGCGTTCGAAATAAAATCCGGGCATCGGCGTAAAGTTAATTGTTCAAGGTTCCGGTTGATGTTCAAAGTTCAAGGTTTAAAGTTTAAAGTTGGGAGCTCAACATTGGTTTGGTTATTGGATGACAAACGACGAGAGCAGAATACCCCATTTTAAACATTGAACCTTGAACCCGAAACTTTGAACCGGAACCGGGAACTTCCGAAGGAAACTTTATTAATTTCACAGCAGCAAGCTCATGACCCGAACCTTCCGGATTTTCCTACTGTTGCCCCTCCTGCTGGCTGTCTTTTCACTGCCCGCACAAATCGTCGTACGCACGAAAACGAACACCGAAAAAACCGACGCCGACATTCGCACCGGCGCGGAACGATCTGACATTTGGCTGCCCTGGCTCGAAGGAAAAAACGTAGCTGTCGTGGCGAACCAAACCTCGATGATCAACAGCACGCACCTCGTCGATTCGCTGCTGGCGCTGAAGGTGCACGTAAAAAAAATCTTCTGCCCCGAGCACGGCTTCCGCGGCGGCGCCGACAATGGTGAAACCGTCGCCAATTCCATCGACAAAAAAACCGGGCTGCCGATCGTTTCGCTGTACGGCACGCACAACAAGCCCACGCCGAAAGACCTCAAAGGCATCGACGTCGTCATTTACGATATCCAGGATGTCGGCTGTCGTTTTTACACCTACATCTCCACGATGACGTACGTGATGGAAGCCTGCGCCGAAAATCACAAAACCTGCATCGTGCTCGACCGCCCCAATCCCAACGGCTATTACGTCGACGGCCCCATCCTCGAGCCGGAATACAAATCATTCGTCGGCATGCATCCCGTGCCGATCGTGTACGGCATGACGGCGGCGGAATATGCGCGCATGGTCAACGGGGAAAAGTGGATGGCCAACGGCGTGCAGTGCGATCTGAAAACCGTTTCCTGCGAAAACTACACGCACTCCGACTGGTACCAGCTGCCCGTTGCGCCGTCTCCCAATCTGCCGAACATGGCTTCGGTGTACCTCTATCCGTCGCTGTGTCTCTTCGAAGGCACCGTCATCAGCGTCGGGCGCGGAACAGATCTTCCTTTCCAGGTCATCGGTCATCCGAAGCTCGCGAATGCAGCATACACATTCACGCCCGCCGCACGCACCGGCGCCAGCAAACCGCCTTACGAAGGACAGCTCTGCCACGGCCACGACCTGCACGAATTCGCCACGCTGTATGTGCGCGATTACAAAGGATTGTACCTCTACTGGCTGCAGGGCTGCTACAAAGATTTCCCCGACAAAGCGACGTTCTTCAACGATTATTTCGAGAAGCTCGCCGGAACCAAAACACTGCGCCAGCAAATCACCGAAAACAAAACCGAAGAACAGATCCGTTCGTCATGGAAGCCGGGACTAGCGAAGTTCAAAGTGATGCGAAAAAAATATTTGCTCTACGAAGATTTCGAATAAAAAGGATAGCTTTCCTAAAGTGCCTTAAGTGTCTTAAGTGGTTGAACTCCCTCTCCCGCAGCCTGCCTTAATTTCCTGTAGCGCAACAGCATCACATCTATTCTCCTCTCCTCCTGCTGTCCGCTGCAAGTCCTCGGGTGCAGCAGAACAAAGCGCCTGCTCCGCATCTGCTTTGT